>CAYWRD010000020.1:0-16283 GCA_964460675.1 uncultured Nitrosopumilaceae archaeon | reverse complement strand
GACCAAAAAAGTAATTACAGTTTCACCTGAGGATTCTATTTTTGAGGTTCAAAGTACTTTGGTTAATAATAAAATTGGTAGGGTGGTAGTAGCCAAAAACAAAAAACCAGTTGGAATGATTACATACCGTGATTTTGTTCCAGCTAAAACCTTTGATTTGTACAAAGAATTTACAGATCCTGCACAAAGAGAAGAAACTGCTTGGAGCAGAACCTTAAACGAGTTTAACGTAAATAGACTAAGCTACCTATTGACGTTTGCAGCAAAAGACATCATGACTGCAGATCCTTATGACGTTGAATCAAATGATGTTGTGTATACTGCTGCCATATTGATGATTAGACATGGAATTAGTGGTTTGCCTGTTACCAGACGCAGAAAACTTGTTGGATTGGTAACTAAGACAGACATTGTCAACGTACTGGCAAAGAAAGGCAAAATCTAACTTTATTTCTCATAAAAATTGTCTAGTTATGTATAGTTAAAATAAAAAATGTGCTTACGCACAGGCGTAAGTTGTAACTTTTGAATCTAGTTCTTCTTCATCTACAATTAGCCAACTTAGTCCCCTTACATCCTCCCAGGGAATACTGTCTTCAAAAGTAGAATCTTTTGTTTTTGGAATTTGTACCATGGAACTATTCAGGCAAATTTTGCTTTTAAAAGACGCGTAGAACTTATCACTTGTTCATCAATTCTCAGGCTTTTGAACAAATCCACCTTCCTTTGGTTCTGGTGGTGGAATGTTTTTTGCTTTTCCAAGACCTATTGTAGTAATCACTACAGATGCCAAAATTATGAAAAACACCATCTCAGGATATGCGTTTGCGTTTGGCAGTCCCATGGTTATGGGGAACGTGGCAAGTACTGCAGCTGCCAGTCCTCTTGGAATCATAACATAGGTAACTTTTCTGTCAAGCTTTGAGAATCGTTTGGTAAGTGTGGTTTTTGCAACTATTAATCGTCCAATATAGATTGCAACAGTAATTCCTATGCCAAACACTATGTACTCTATTCTTCCAAAGCTTGCCATCAATCCTACAAAGACAAAGAAAAATGCCCTGACAATGAATGTAATCTGGTTGTGGGTTGGATCATCCATCTCAATTGGGGGTATTCTAAATCGCAATACCCTTGCCATGTTGTTTCTATTTCCTAACATTAATCCAAACACAAGCGCAGTCAATGCACCGGATTCACCAAACGAGTTTGCCATAAAGAACAAAACAAACAAGATTCCCAAAGTAAGCATATAGCTGTGCTGAGCGTTTGCAAGCTTGGTCGTAACATACATCCAAGGAACTCCCACACCTAATCCCAAAATTAGGCCAACTACTACTGCCCTACCTAAGGTTTCACTTAGAAGTTCTATGCTAAACTGATTTGTAATTACTGCCTCCAGAAAGATAAATGCAATAATGGTCGACAAAATGTCTGTAAGGGCTGATTCGAATCCTAGCATTGACTTTGTTTCTTCTGAGATTTTGATATTTCTGACAAGACCAAATACTATGGCTGAGCTGCTTCCACCAACTATTGCACCCAACAGAATGCTCTCAAGCCACAACCAACCTAAAATGAAATGAGCTCCAAACGTAACTAGTGCAACAGATAGGACAAATCCCAGAATAGCTAAGACAAATGAAAAGTGTGCCGTTTTTGCCATACTTCTAAAGTCAAGATTAAGACCGCCATCAAACATGATTATTATCAGTGCAAGGGCCGCAAAGTATGGAACAATCTGAGCTACAGCTTCAGCCTGAATGACTCCTAAAACAGGCCCAATGACTACACCTAAAATCATTAAAAATGCAACATCGGGAATTCCAGTCTTTTTGAAAAACGCCTCACCTGCAACTCCTGAAAAAATTACTACTCCTGCTGCAAGTAATAATACATGTGCTGCAGCTATTGGCCCATCCTGAATTGCCAAAGAATCAATTGAGCGAGAAATCTCAATTATTTTCTGAGAGAAAAAATCTGAGCCCAGATTTCCCTCATAAGTGATATTGACTCCTAGATTTTTCTCCAAAGAATCCAATAATCCCAAAAAGACATTACCCACAGGCAAACATTTACCAGATTATGATAAAAGCTAAATCAGTCAAGCTTGATTGATTCTTGGTTTATTTGTACACTACAAATTAAATCACAGACCATTACTCAAACTATCATTGAGTGCAACAGATGCTCTCCGAGAAGACCACAAACAGATTAAGCGACTAGAAAAAATAATTGTAAAATGCTACAAATTACTATACGAGGGAAAAGATATCCCGTTATCTGATATTGAAAAAATTAACGATGTAATTGCAGAGTTTTTAGATTCTATTCATTATTCACGGGAAGAAGACTCGTACTTTCCATGTGTTGCAAGCTACGATCACCTCAAAGAAGAGATCAGAGGATTAATGATAGAGCACGAGTTTTCAAGAAGAATTGCCAAAAGTATTGACAAACATCTAAACAGATGGAAAGAAGGCCAAGATGCAAGAGAGCCAGTAGCCCGATTCTTGAGGACTTATTCAATTTATCTTCAGGATCATATGAGCAAAGAAGAGAAATTTTTTGATAAAGCCGAAGCTGAAGTTCTATCAAAGGAAGAAGAATTTGAGATGTATGAACAATTCAAGTCAGTAATGGCAATTACAAAAAAGATGCAAGACATGATAAAAGAGATTGAATATTTAGAAAATCAATCCTGGTTTCAAAATTAACACAAAGCTCTTTATGGCATTGCCAAAGTTTTGAATTAATGAAACCATTTGTTCTTTGGATGACTGGTCTTCCATGTTCTGGAAAGACTACCATAGTCAAGGATTTGCAAAATGATATTCCTAATTTGGCAATGCTTGATGGCGATGAGCTAAGAGAATGGCTTTCGCCTAAGGACTTCTCAAAAGAAGGACGAGACGAGCACAACAAGAAAGTAGCTCATCTTGCCAAACTGCTATTAAAACACGGCGTTCCAAGCGCAGTATCTTTGGTTTCACCTTACATTGAGAACAGAGAGAATGCAAGAAAAATCGTAGATGCAGGTGATCAATTCGTCGAATGCTATGTCAAGTGTTCAGTCGAAAAGTGTGAAGAAAGAGATGTCAAAGGAATGTATGCCAAAGCAAGAAAAGGAGAGATAAAGGGATTTACCGGAATTGATGATCCATATGAGGCACCACCAAATCCAGATCTCTTAGTAGATACAGAACATGAATCACTTGAAGATAGTGCTAAAAAAGTAAAAGACTTTTTGAAACAACGAGGATTACTCTAGTTTCTTAAACTCTTCAACAATTTTTTCATGAATTTTTCCGTTAGTAACTAAAATTCCATTTTTGTGATATACGTCTTCTTTGTTGTAATTCAAGTCATTTCCGTTCATATCTGTCATCTTTCCACCAGATTCGTAAATTATACAGTATGATGCAGCTGAATCCCACTCTTTCATTTTGTTAGTAGTTGTAATGTATGCTTCAGCTTCGCCTGAACTAATTTTTGCTACTTTAAGCGAACTTCCAATACTAGTAAAGTCTGTAATCCCTAACTTTTTAATGAAATTTTTTTCTTTGTCAGAAAGATGATGACGAGAACCAACAGTTCTGCATTTTGTCAAGTCAGATATGTTTGATACAGAGATCTTTTCCCATGATCCATTTTTGTATCTAAAAGCACCGTATCCTTTTTGTGCTGCAAATATCGTATTTCCAGTTGGCCATCCTATTACACCAAGTTCTGGCTTTCCATCTTTGACAAGAGAAATCATTACTGTAAATTCTCCTGTTTTGTCGATAAAATCAGATGTTCCATCCAATGGGTCAACTATCCAAATTGTTTTTTCATTTAATCTTTTTTTGTCATCTTTGTCTTCTTCAGACAAAATCATGTGGCCCGTCTTTGCTAGTATGGATTTTATTATTTCATTGCTTTTTACATCAGCTATTGTGATTGGAGAATCATCACTTTTTGTTTCTGAATCAAACCTGCCGTCATATATCTTCAAAATTGCCTGGCTTGCCTGAGCTGCAGCATCTATGGCTACATCTAACTCTGGTAATCTATTATCCATTGGGATTTTCTCCATTTTACATCAAGTGGTCAATTCTGGCTTTAGAGTCCAAACTACAGCCAGTACGATAAACGGAATAGAAATTATTCCAATTATTCCTAGAATGGTATAAGCCTGATCCTCGGGTACATCTGGGTTTCCTATAATCCATGGCAACGGCAAAGTTACCACCACCCAGATTACTCCAAGTAAAATTATCAGCTTGGCTTTCTTTTTTCTGTCTTGCAATATGGCTAGTACCTAATGAGCTGTATTAAATCCATGTGAAATTATTTAGTAGATTCTCCTCCATCTACTGCAAGAATTGCACCAGTAGTCCACGAGGAATCATCTGAAGCAAAATAAAGGATTGCTTTTGCTACATCTACTGGTTTTCCCATCCGTCCTATAGGATGCTCTTTATTGATAAACTCCCTGTCACTTGGAGTTTTCAAGAATGGTTTTGTCATATCTGTATCTACTACACCAGGACAAACACAATTTACGCGAATCTTGTCTTTTGCATATTCTAGGGCCCAGCATTTTGTCAGTAATACTAGTGCGCCTTTTGATGCAGAATAAGCGTCTACGTTGAATCCTTGATATGCCTTTAATCCCGCATCTGATGATACATTGATTATTGATCCACCATTTTTTTGCAAAAATGGAATAGCAGCTTTTGTAAATCGAAATGATCCAGACAAATTTACATCCAAAACTTGGTTCCAATCTTCTTCAGAAATCTCATGAAGTTTTTTTATGTGAGGAAATATTCCTGCATTGTTCACTAAAATATCAAGGCGTCCAAACTTCTCAATGGTTTTTTCTACTACTTTTCTTACTTGAGATTCACTCCTAATATCAGCTGGAATAGCAATACAGTTTTTAATTTTAGATTCTGATTCTTTTAGTCTTGTTTCGTCTTTTGCAGTGATTATTACTTGCGCTCCGTTTTCTGCTAAAACATTGGCAGTCTCGAATCCTATGCCTCTACTTCCGCCAGTAACTATTGCCACTTTGCCAGATAACATCAGTAATTGAGCTCAAACTAGTTGGTAATTTATAGACTCATAGATTTAGATCATCTTTTTCTATAAGATCATCATTATACAAGTATGGGCCTCTTTGGCCGAAATAGTAATCTTACAAAATGCAAAGAATGTGGAACTGAACTAAATGACTCAGATAGACTGAAAAAACACATAGAAAAAGCCCACAACAAAAATCTTGAAAAATGCAGATCTTGCGGAGCTGAATTTCATACATCTGAGCTTTTACGAAAACACAAGAAGAAATGTAAATGATTTTTTCAATTTTTTGATTCAAAAATACTGAAAATTCATCCGATCAGGTACAAAAATTTACATTAAATAAAATCAAAAATTCAAATTTTTTATGTTAAATTTTAAATAGTTAGAATTCCTATAGTAATTAATGCCGAAGGATATAATTCCTATCGACTAAGATTGCGTAACCCCGCAGAACAAAAAAGGTGATCAGGTAAAACTGACAAAGAGAGGTAATCTCTCAGAGTTCTGCAGCGAAGGGGGTTGCGCCTTTTAATTTTCTTCAAGATAAACTGAGACAGGACCCATAACATTTCCATTAGGATTTATAGTAATTTTGATTTCCTGGCTCTGAGGTATGGTTATTGTCTTTTGGCCTAGATAATCCCATGTGTAGTATTCAGAAATTCCTGTTTGGTGAGCAGTTCCTTGCAAAACAAATTCTTCACTGAACTCAAAATTTTCTCCATCCAGCGAAATTTCCATAGTTTTTGGACTGTCTCCGTTTGGAACAAACCTAAAAGAATAGGCTCCTTTTTCAGCAAAGAAAACATCAGAAAAAAGACCATCTTTATACTGTTCAGGATCTGCTAGGGTCTCATGAAATATCGTATTATCTACCTGTTGTCTTTTTTCTCCACTTAGTGCAAATACGGCTAAAATTACTCCAACAATTATTGGAATGGCTATTATCAATTTTTTATTCAATTTAAGGAATCTTAATTGAATTCAATAAAAAAACACATCGAGCCTGCTTGTGGTGTATGAAATTATACGCACTGTTAAGGATTCTTTACACCTGAAATTAAGTACAAAGTATAGGAGTCATGCCTGTTGCCAAAATTACAAGACAAGTGGACACAGCAGCCAAAACCTGGAATATCAGAAAAAATTAGTGATGCAGTTAAACCTAAAGGCCCACTAAAGCCACGAGTCCAGCAGGGAATCACTAGACTACGAAAACAGATTACTAAACTAGATTCTATGCTTACCAAATTAAACGAAAGAGACCAAAAAATATTTTCAAGAATTGTTGAGGCAACTCAGGCCCATGACACTAACACAAGTAAAGTTTTATCAAATGAATTAGCTGAAATTAGAAAAGTTACCAAAGTTTTAAGCAATGCTAGAATTGCACTAGAGCAAATCGAGCTTAGACTAACTACTTACCATGACCTTGGAGATACTGTAGTTACCATAATGCCAACTATTGGTTTGATGAAAGGAATGAAATCATCTCTTGCCAAGTTTATGCCAGGAGCTGATCAAGAGATTAACCAGATGGCAGAAATGCTTGGTGGATTTATGAGTGAGAGTTTCTCAAGTGATGCAACATTTGGAATTGACGACTCTACAAACTCTGAGTCAGACAAAATCCTTCAAGAGGCAGCAGCTGTTGCAGAAAATTCTGTTGGTGATAAATTCCCATCAATGCCTACAGATACTCAAGCATCACGAAACAATCCTTTCTAAATCTTAAAACATCTATTCTTGTGATTGTGACTCTGATTCTCTGGATTCTTTGATTTTCTTTATCTTAGATCCTTCGCCCTCAATTATGCTGTCTATTCCAGACAATTTGTCACGTAAACTGTTGATTAGGTTTCCAACCTCGTCGGCTTCTGATTCTACTTGTGTTCTTTTTTGGACTAGTTGATTAATTCCTCTCTGTTCCTCTTCGATATATTCGCCTACTTTCTCTAATTTTTCTTTGAGGTTTTTGATATCTACTGATTCGTCTTCTATCTCCTTTTCAAGGTTGGTTCGCTTGTCTTTTAGATTCTTAATCATTAAACCTACATAATCAATTGCCTCTTCTAGCTGGGCACGCTTATTCATTAACTCCCCAATTCCAATATTGCTGCTAGAGCTTTCTGTTTGTTCAGATTGGGTATTTTCTTTACTTTCTTCAGGTTTTTCTTCTACCATCTCTCCACCTTCTTCATCTTTTTTGAATTTATCAAACATTTTACTGATTTATCATGGCAGAGAGAATTTAAAGTTATTATGAATACTCAAAGCTGACCTGTTGAAGATATTTTGTTAATGAAAAAAAGAAAGGTGGTTATCCCACCATAACTGATTTACCAAATCCGTGGTTTGTTTTTTCATGAGAATCTACTGTTAGCTCTCCTATCTGGTCAATCTTTATGGTATGACCAGATTCTGGATTTTTCAAACCAGAATTTGTAAAAATAACGGCAAACGTCTCACTTCCAGCTTCGACCATTTTGCCTGAAAATATGACCTTGTAGATGAGTTCACCTTCTTGGGCAGTTCCGTGCATTATTACACGTGAACCATTTGATTTTCCTTTAAGATCCAAATCAAAGGTTTTATCTTGTATTTGGAGGGTTCCTCTAGTTGAGATCTCCCAAAGATTTTTGCCTACTTTGGAGGCTTTTCCATCAAAAAGGATAATTCCTGATTGGTATGCTTTTTGTTTTACATATGCCCAACCAGAAGTTTCCCCTTTAAAGGAAATCATTCGATTCATGTCATTTTCAGACAAATTTTCTGGAAGAGCAAATCGCTTTACTTGGAGCTTTCCATCTACTACTTTTTCAGTAAGAATTGCTCTAAGTTCCTCTTTTTGATTGCTTTTTGTAGACTTTGTCATTTTTTGCTCAGATTCTAAAGAATCGTCTGCAAAGGAATAACTTATTGACAATGGAGCAGTGGCAAGCATTGTCAGAACTATTATTCCAATTGCTTTGTTGTGGAACTTTTTCACAAAATCAATATTGTTTAAAAGATAGTTTAGGGACAAAGAGGAATCGTCCTGTTCCTTATATACTGAAATTAGTCAATGGCAGTATAATTTTCCAAAAATTCCTAAAAATTTAGGCAATTTCAAAAATTAAGAAATTTTACAAAGTTTTCACATCAAAAACTACGCATGATTTTTTTTGAAAAATTCCCCCGCCAAAAAAATTGGCTATTTTTGAGAAAAATTCTGAGTGAAACACCTGTTCCGCTTTGTGTTCCGCTTTGAGGTTTCAAAATGTCCCTGATAAAGCAAGCAGTCGTATAGAATGCATGTCAAAACAACAATACAGGTCCGAAATGGGCATAATGGGTGATATCTTAGATGTTACCGCAGATGGCGGCAGAAATGGCGTCATCGTATCTGCAATATCTCGCAAAGCCAACCTTTCTCACTATGCAGTTTTAGACAAATGTGAGAAGCTAGTAGAAGCAGGCTTGGTAGAATCTGTCAAAAACGACAGAAACAGAGTCTTCATGATTACTGAAAAAGGACTCCAATTCTTCCAAGAATTCAAGAGATTTCAGGGTCTCGTGGAGAGTATGAATCTAAGGTACTAGTCTATGATCCCACAACTTATGCCAATTCATAGGAACGAATTTCTTCGAGAAGAGGGAATGCTTTTTGTAAGGACAGATGGTATTCTGGAAACGATGGTAAAGGCACCGCTAATTGTAGCTGGTTTACTAGTCGTTGCACTGAGTATGCCAATTCAGTCCTCATTTGGCTCTACTCGAAGTCTAGATCTCATCATTTATCCTGATGGTTCAACTCATGTGTCTGCTCAGATTGATGTGGATCCACTTGATCCAGAATTTGAGCTAGACCTGTTTGGACCCTCAGTTGATAATTTTGTTGCAGTAGGAGAAAACGGATTCTTACTTTCCTCAGAATTTGTAGAAGATAAAGTAATCTTGGATACCTATGATTCTTCATTTATTACAGTAAATTATGATGTACATGATCTAGTTTCAAAAGAAGGTCGTGTTTGGACATTTGCTTTTGATTCTCCAACAGAATATTCCGTATTAATGCCAGAAAACTCTGTTATTGTGGGTATGAACGTATTACCAGATAACATGGAGTTGGTAGGTGAAAAAACAAAACTAGATCTTTACAGCGGATTTACTAAAATTGATTACATTTTTGGAACCCCTACCCCGACACCAGTTATTCCAGGAAATGATATTCCTACACCTGAAAATAATTTTGATTTGACAACTACTGCCATTGTTGCTGCACCGGTAGCAGGTGGAGCTGCAGCTGCAGCTGTGTTGCTAAAAAGAAAACAATCCAAACAATCTTCGATTCCTCAAAATACTATTTCAGAGGAACCTCCAGTTTCTGATCTGGGTAAAACTGAGAAAATATTTGCTGCAAGACCAGACATGAGAGAAGATGATAAAGAGATAGTAAAATTTATCTCTGAAAATGGAGGCGAAGCCTTTGAGAGTGATCTTAGAAAGAAATTCCTACAACCCAGAACAACAATGTGGAGAGCTGTAAAGAGGCTTGAAAGATTAGGAGTTGTAGAAATTACCAAAAAAGATACTCAAAATCTTGTAAAACTACGTGATGAATTGGAGGAAGAACAATGAATAAAATAATGTCTTTTGGATTATTGGTACTTGTTTCAAGTATGGTTCTAGGTGGTGTAACTAGTAACGCCTTTGCCCAAACTGATCCTACTATTCTAATTACGCTTGCAAACCGTGCCCAAACTCAGATTGAAAGACAAATCTCAGATTCTTCCTCAGATGAAATAAAGCAATTATTCAAAACTGGAATAGCTGAAGTAAATGCACTAGAGGAATCATTAGAACAAGACGACATAGAAACTGCCAAGAAGCACTTTTTGAATGCAATGAGAATATTTGCACAAATCTCTCATTTGATAAATGACCAAGACTCTACCCAAGAAGAAGCAACTCAGATTCGAGCTGCACCGCAACCAGACCATTCAAGTGATTTGGAGAGAATACACAAGTATGTTACAAGCCTTAAGGCTTTGGCCAAAAAATACAATGCCCCAATTGACTTTTCAGAAATAGATAGTCTAATCAATACTGCTAAGGAGCAGGCAAGGAATAGCAATTCTGAAATTGTTCAAACAATCAATGAAATCAAACGTCTAGTAATTGAGATTAACAATGATATTCGTGACTTTGCTGCAAAGCAACAACAAGAAAGAGCAAAAAGATATGCTCAACAATATCTTGAACAACTAGACAGACTAATTGAGAACGCAAAATCTCAAGGAATATCTGAAGAAGTTATAGTAAAACTTGAGAGTCTCAAAGAGAAGTTATCTTCAGCTACTGATCCACATGATATTGTAGATAAAATAAAGGAAATAATCTCAATTAAAAAGCAATTTGAGCTTACAAAAAATGACAGAATTGAGTCACGTGTAATACAAGTTGAAAAAACAATCAATAGACTATCGCAAATTGAAGGGGTAGACCCAGAGCAATTAGAGTCTGCCAAAGAACAACTTGCCTTATCGAAGGGTTATTTGAGAGAAGGTGAGTTTGACAAGGCAAATGAAATACTCAGAGAACTAAACGAACAACTCAGAGCCATTACAAGTTCTCTTTAATCTAACATAAACTTCATATAGATTTTCAAAAGAGGACGAATGTGGCTTCTAAGGAAATAACTGTTGGAGTAGGAATCCCGATGATTGTTGTTGGTGCATTGATGGCATGGCTTTGGGCACCTTATGAAGGAGAAATGCAAAATACTGTTGAATTTGTAGGAAGCCTGATTGGAATTTTAGGAGTAGTGTTTTTTATCTCTGGTCTGTTTTATGCAAAACAACCAGTCATGCATTGATCTCATTGAATAAATAATGAAAAAAGACCAGCTTGTTTAATGAAAGTAAGAATATTTGAGATTTTTACATCAGTTGAAGGAGAGGGAATCCTATATGGAACAAAGACTCTTTTTGTGAGATTAGCCGGTTGTCCGTTTACGTGCTTTTATTGTGATACTTTGGAATCACTTCCAATGGATTCTGGTACTGAATATTCTATTGGTGAAGCATGTCAATTAATTGATAACAATCTCAAAGATAATACTTTCAAGGTAAATTTTACCGGAGGGGATCCATTAATTCAGTATCAAGGAGTAGCTGAGCTTGCAAAACATGTTAAATCAAAAAATATACCTACATATCTGGAATCTTCTTGTTTTGATTCTGAAAAATTCAACCATGTCTTGCCTTACATCGATTTTGTAAAAATTGAATTCAAAACAAAAGACTCTGATTTTGTAGATTCCCAACACTATGATAGATTAATTGGTAATGCATTGCAATGTTTGTCTTTGTCTGTACAAGCAAAAAAAACCACATATATCAAAATAGTAGTTAGTAGCAAAACTAGCATCGAATCAATCCAAAATCTGGTTACCAAAATCTTTGAGAAAATTTCAAAAAATGACATATCTGGATTTATTATTCAACCAACATACGGAATAGCTGAGCCATCACTTGAACACCTTCTGAAATTGTATGATGTTGTATATCCATATTATAACCAGGTTCGTGTGGTGCCTCAACTACACAAGTTTATTGGTGCACCATAAACATTGGTAGCCACAACAAACAGAGTAGGTTCAAATACTAGCAAAATTCTGTAGAAAATATCCAATGGACAAAGAACGAGTAAGCAAACTGGTTCGTGAACTAATTATAGAAATTGGTGAAGATCCAACCAGAGAAGGACTACGCACAACACCTGAAAGAATTGCAGAAATGTATCAAGAAATATTTTCAGGATATGATTCTGATTCAGAGTTAGCCGTCCAGTTCTTAGAAGATTCTGATGTTGTTATTGCAAAAGATATCCAGTTTTACTCTATGTGTGAACATCACATGCTTCCATTCTTTGGCAAGGTCCATATCGCATATTCTCCAAACGGCCGAGTATTTGGTATCTCAAAACTTGTACGTCTTGTTGAAAAATACTCCAAACGTCTCCAAATTCAAGAAAGACTAACTAAGAATATTGCCGATGAGCTATATTCTCAAGGAGTAAAAGGTGTGGTAGTTTTAGCAGATGCTGAACACCTATGCATGAAAATGCGTGGGGTCAAAAATGATGCAAGAATGACTTCTACTGCATATCGTGGAATCTATGAAAACAAAGATGAAAAAGAAGCAGTTGTGGCTATGATCCGAAAGCCAAATTCTGAATCCTTACTATAATTTATGAAAAATTAAATAATCACTACATTTTGAGCAACTTATGGGAGCACACGATAACGTTCACATTCCAAAAGAGTCTTGGCCTCACTGGACATGGTATGCTATTGAATTTGGAATTGTACTTGCAATCTCCATGTTAGTTTCCAGAGAGATTACTGACTCCATTGAAGGATTGGATCCTACAGCTCAAAACTGGGTGTTTTACTCTATTGTTGGTGGAATCTTTCTTGGTTGGTATATTGTTATTCGTGGATTAATTCTCAAAAAGAACATTCTAGAAAATAGATTCTAATTATTTCAGATATTTTGTCTTGTCTGCAATTCCAGCCTTTTCAAAAGCTTTCTTTCTATTGTTACAAGACTCACAAACTCCGCAATGATATTTTTTTGATTCATAACAACTCCAACTCTTAAAAATTGAATCACCTAATCTCTTTATTCCAATATTGAGCAGTTCGCTTTTTGATAATCCTTCTCGGTAAGGAGACCAAATCTTAATCTCTTTTCTCAACCCAGATTTTATTCCATCTATCTCTCCCTGATTAAATGCTGATTCCAGTTTTTTTGCAAATGATGGCCGACAATCTGGATAATTTTTGTCGCCTGTATGTGCCCCGTATGCTACCATTGATGCATTCAGAGTATATGCCCAAGCCGACGCCATTGATAGAAAGACAGCGTTTCTGATGGGAACAACAATGGAGTACTCAAACTTGCCTGGAATCTTTCTTTTTTTGCTTGTCAATACGTTTGAATCACCATACAAGTCCTTCATGAAACTAATATCTACAATCTTTTGTTGTTTTAGTCCTATCTTTTTTGCAAACGACTTTGATGCCAAAACTTCTTGATTTGCTTTTTGCCCATAAGAAAAGGTAATTCCATAAAGTTCATAATTTGACTTTAGAAATGATGCAGTACATACTGAATCTATTCCACCACTAAAGACAATTACTGCTTTTTTCATATTTTAAATTATTTTCTAAATGCGCCCTTGCTTGGTTTGCAAATAATGGTTTGACATTTGGTATTAGCTGATGAGAATCCCTTAGACATTGCAGTAGAAATTTTTTTCAAGTTTCCAGAAGTTTTGGAAAAGGCAATTACTGAGGGGCCTGCTCCGCTAATTGTAACGCCTAATGCTCCTGCCTTTTTTGCATTATTTTTTACACTATCAAAGCCTGGAATCATGTGTTTTCTTGCAGGCTCAACAATAACGTCTTTGATGGATTGACCAATAAGTTTGGAATCTTTTTTAGCAAAACCAGCAACTATTGCAGATGCGTTAGATAAATTCAAAATACTATCTTTTAGATTAATTTTTTTTGGAACAACACCTCTTGAAACTTTTGTCTTCTTTTTTGGAACATCCAGTTTTGGAACGGCAATACACATTCTAAGATTGGATGGGGGATCTATTGATATTACATCAAGCGGATCTGTTCGGACAATTACGAATCCTCCAAGAACTGATGCTGCTACATTATCATAATGAACTGAACCTGCACTTGCCTTCTCTCCATACCCTGCTAGTTCTACCAAAGAATTTCCATCAAGATTTAGCTTGTATAATTTATCAAATGCTACTGCAGCAGCTGCCGCAGATGCAGCACTGCTGCCCATCCCAAATCCTGCAGGCACACCTTTCTTGATTCTAATTTGAATGCCGTCTTTAATTTTGAATTTTTTTGCCATATTTTGTATAACTAGTCCTGCAGTGTTGTTCTTTGGATTAGTAGGAACATTATCATCTGTAACAATTGAAATTTTTTTGTCCTTGGTTTTCTGCAATGTGATTTCATCATAAAATGCATCAATTGCTAATCCAAACACATCAAAACCTGGTCCTAAATTTGCAGTAGATGAGGGAGCTTTAACTGTCACACTAGATGCCATTTAGTCTTCTACCTCTTCTCCCAAGTTAAGAATTCTGCTTAGCGCACCTTCCAAATTTACCATTCCATCTCCTGTCACATTTGATATTGGAATCAATCCTTGTGCAAATCCACTGAGATTTAGACCTCTCAATATGTTGGTAGTTAAAGTATAGGTATCTCCGTCTGCTTGGTCTGCAATAGAATCCTCCAGGCTACGAAGATTTGTAGACCATTTTAGAATCTCCTTTAATTTGTCTTGAATTAGATCTGTCTTTGTTAGAACATTGACTATTGGCAAGTTTAATCTTAATCTAATGGAGGTTGCCAAAAGTGCAATTGATACAAAATTTACAGGTGTGGTAATTAATGCACCGTCAAACAAAAAGATGCTTGTTTTTTCTTCTGAAAATATACTTTCTGCCAAAAAAGGCCCACTACTTCTGTATGCAAACAATTCTATCTGTCCGGGGGTATCGATTATTAGATAATCAGGATTTACCCTTCCTATTTCATTTTGAATATCATCAATTTTTGATGCAATAAGGTCATTTGCCATGATTAATGACCCGTTTGGTCCTAGTTCATACTGCTTCATTATGGATACAATATCCACATAATCTCTAACATCAATATCGCAAGTATAAGGAAGAGATTCCACTCCTGGATCCAAATTCAGTACGGCAGTAAATGCGCCATTTTTTGTATAATAATCATATAATTTCGAAGTAAGGAGTGATTTTCCCGAGCCTGCAGTACCAGTTACAAAAATTGTCTTCAATCTTGCCTGAATCGTCATTATTGGCTTATATTTGAATCCATAAGAGCTCACCCAATGAACTGGCGAATAGTAGCTGTTCTAGCTACACTGATACCAATATTCATCATTGCCATTCAATTTGACATAGAATTTGAAGATATTATGGCTATAGGGTTTTGGCCATTTATTGGAGCTGTGATGGCTATGATGGTAAAGCTAGGATTGCAAGGAATAAAGTTTGCATATATTGCACGCTCTTATCTTGGATCATTTGATTCCATTCCAAAACTGACTGGGGTTCGTGTTGGAAGTGAGTTCATAAAATTTTCAACACCTATGTTTGTAGGTGCTGAATTTATCATAATTTACTATTTGCACAAAAAGAAGGTTCCACCATCCAAATCAACTTGGATTGCCATATTGGATATTGTAACTGAAGTTTTTGCTGGAGGTTTGTTGTCTATAATGGCAGGAATTATTGCACTGCTTAGTGGTGCATATGTTGTTGCAACAATAATTTTGATTACAAGTGTTTTTGTAACTGCCCTTTGGATGGTCTTGTTTTTTATGTCATCAAAGAAGACCTTTCAGCTACCAAAAGGCATAGCATTTCTTGCCAAACGATTTGGCAAAGAAAAGGGTGAAGATTTTGTCAATCAGACCAACACTTGGATTGCAGAAGTTTGTGATATGAGCAGAAAGAACCTCAAGACTAGTAAATCTCGTAAAGTTTTTCTAAACAGCTTTTTGATGTCTATTGCTTCGTGGGTATTTTATGGTCTGTCATTTATGGTGATTGCTTTAGGAACTGGTTATGGAATTGACGTGTTTGATTCTGTTATGGCTGTAATGGGGGCAAATGCAATAGGAAATCTTCCAATAACAATAGGTGGTTCGGGACTGCAGGAGTTTGGAATAGTTGCCTATCTTAACAACTTGAATCCGTTTGACTTTGATCTTCCAGAAGATAGCATTGCATGGAATGCTATTATTGGCTGGAGAATAGCAACTTATTATGTTCCAATAGTTGTAACTTGGCTTCTTTTAGTTAAACTGGCCTTAAGTAGGGTTTCAAAATCATCCTTGCCAGATTCCCAAAGTTGAAATTTGTGTAATGTTTTGATCTGACTATAAGAATAGGGTTTCAAAATCATCCTACCAATTCCCAAAATTAGGAATTTGTGTAATATTATGATATTACTGGTCGAGTCTTTTAATAGAGGTTCGCCCTATAATATTTTATGAATAATGGGTTGGGTTTTGTGATGTTGCTATTTGCATTAGTAGGTTTGATTACATTACCGATTACAATTTCTGATACATTTGCAGATCCTAAAGATGCGC
>CAYWRD010000019.1:17497-17781 GCA_964460675.1 uncultured Nitrosopumilaceae archaeon | reverse complement strand
AAATGATGATGCCTTTGAAGATGAGTTTTTCTTTACAATGCCAGCTATTTCCGGTATGAAATAACCATAAGGTTTAGGAAGCTCATTTTGTCTTTATTTTTTAATGGAGCCATATCTAATAGATCTGACAGACAAAGCAATGCAGTTTTGTCAAGATTCAGGGGCCCAGTATGTCGATATCAGAGCAGAATCACAGTTCAGAGTAGATATCAGTATAGAAAAACGAGAAATTGAAAACATTACAACAAAAAAAGATGAGGGGTTTGGAATTAGAATTTTAAATG
>CAYWRD010000019.1:0-17487 GCA_964460675.1 uncultured Nitrosopumilaceae archaeon | reverse complement strand
GAAGGGTCATGGGGTTTTTGTTCCATTACAAATCCCAAATATTTTGACATCATAAAGGAAAAAATAGCAAAGACAATCAAAAACACAAAACACTATTCAAAACAAAAAACCAACAAAGTTTTGCTACACGATACGCCATCTAACAACAAAGTAAAAAACTACCCCATAAAACAAAAACCAAACGTAGAAGAACTAATCAAAATCGGTCTAGAGTGCGACAAAATAATTCAGCAACAAAAAAACATTATAAAATCAAATGTAAACCCATGGTTTTCATCTACTGAGAAGTATTTTGTAGATTCTAATGGCTCTAAAATAATTCAGAACTATACAGACACCATAATAGAAATGACAGCATCAGCACATGGATCTGGAATTACTCAATCAGTCAACATAACGGAAGGCGGAAGGGGAGGCATGGAGCAAATTTTAGAAAACGAGAAATGCCAGAAATCTGCCTTAGACATTTCAAAGAAAGCATCACAATTAATTTATGCAAAACCTGCAAAAGAAGAAAAAACCAAAGTTATTCTAAATCCAGATTTTGTTGCATTACTAACACATGAAATTCTAGGCCATCCATCTGAGGCAGATAGAGTGTTAGGAAAAGAAATGGCATGGGCAGGAGGAGCATGGTGGAAAGGAAAACTAGGAGAAAAAATAGGCTCAGAGTCATTGTCAGTCTTTGATGATCCTACTATCGAACATAGTCTAGGACAGTACGAGTTCGATGATGAGGGAGTAAAAACAAAAAAGACACCATTAGTTGAAAATGGCACACTAGTAAATCATATGCAAAACAAAGAAACTGCCAAACTTTTTGACACGATTCCTTCTGGCAACATGAGGGCTACAAATTACAAATTCATGCCATTAATCAGAATGGCATGTACCTGTATTGCAAAAGGAGACTGGAAGCAAGAAGAAATGATAAAAGAAATCAAAGATGGGTATCTTGTCTCTAATATGAAAATACCATCAATTGATATGAAACGATACAATTGGAGCATATCTTGTCAATATGCTCAAAAAATAGAAAACGGCGAGGTTACTGATCTAGTACGAGATGTAATTGTATGGAGCACGGCTCCTGAGTTTTTCAATTCAATCGACGCATGTGGCAAAGACTTTACAGTAAGACCAATTACAAATTGCGGCAAAGGAGATCCAATGCAGCAA
The DNA here is from genome assembly GCA_964460675.1 of uncultured Nitrosopumilaceae archaeon. Classification (GTDB taxonomy): domain Archaea; phylum Thermoproteota; class Nitrososphaeria; order Nitrososphaerales; family Nitrosopumilaceae; genus CAYWRD01. The sequence goes on along the minus strand of CAYWRD010000019.1, from coordinate 16,308 downwards.
ATGATTATGGGAAATGGTGGACCTTCTGTCAAAGGAGAAGCAATAGTAAAAAGTGTAAACTAAATGTCTGTATCAGAAATTCAAAACGAAGTGCGCAATTGTACCAAGTGTGACTTGTGTACTACAAGAACAAACGCAGTTCCTGGAAAGGGAAATTTTAATGCCGATATAATGTTCATAGGAGAAGCGCCTGGAAGAAATGAAGATCGTAGGGGAGAGCCATTTGTAGGAGCTGCAGGAAAAAAGCTAGATTGGGCATTAGATAATGCAGGAGTTTCTAGGGATTCAATATACATAACAAACGTTGTAAAGTGCAGACCGCCAAATAACAGAGTGCCTTCAAAATACGAAAAAGATATGTGCCAAGAGTATCTGAATCGAGAAATTTCAATTATTGAGCCTAAAATCATATGTATTATGGGAAATACAGCGTTTGGCTCTATTTTGGGGGGTTCAGACATAACCAAAAATAGAGGCAAGGTGATTCGAAAAAATTCTTTGAACTACTTTTTAACAATTCATCCTGCTGCAGTGATTTACAACCAAAAGCTAGAAGATGTACTCAAATCAGACATTGCCAAATTATTAGATATTGCAAGAGAATTAAAAAGTGGCAACAAAATTGATGTTGACTATGAATATTCTTCCTAGAGAGTTTTATTCTAAAGATACTGTAAAGGTTGCAAAAAACCTACTAGGAAAAAAAATCATAAGAAAAATTGGAAAGCATGAGCTAGTAGGAATAATTACAGAAACTGAAGCATACAGACACAAAGATGATCCTGCAAGTCATGCATTCAACAAAATGACTGAACGAAATAGAGTCATGTTTGGAGAAGTTGGACTGGCCTATGTTTATTTCACTTATGGAATGTATTTTTGCTTTAATGTAGTAGCTAAAAGCCCATCAATTAAGGCAGGGGCAGTATTGATTCGTTCCATATTTCCAGAAAAAGGAATTGAAATAATGAAAAAAAATAGAAAAACAAATGATGAAAAAATTCTCACTAATGGTCCTGCTAAGATTACCCAAGCACTACAAATTAACAGAAAACATTATGGAGTGGATTTGACAAAAAAATCTGAAATATTCTTGGCAGAGGGAATAAAACCAGAAAAAATTGTTTCAAGTCCTAGAATAGGAATAAAAAAAGCTGTTGATAAAAGATGGAATTTTAAAATAAATTTGTAACCTAGTTGTCATTACTGTCATCAAGTGTCCAAGGAGCAATTTTTCCTAATATTCTTCCCCAATCTAACCTTAGCAATAAAATGACAACAGATGTCATCATGGCAGCAAAAACAATTATTCCCACATATACAGCAGTGGGATCTTCTATATCTTCTAAAAAGGGCTCAACTAAAGATAAGCCAAGGTAGTGAGAGGGTAAAATAATTGCATAGCTTAGAATTATTTTTCCTGTAAGAGTTGCAATAAAGAATTTTTTTGGACTATATTTTGCCAAACCTAATGGGACATAAACTAAATCATCAGGTATGGGAGTAGCTGCTGCAAAAAAAGCTGCTGCTGCACCATATCTTTTTACTAATCTTTCGAAGGGACGCATTCTTGTTCTTGTTTTATCAGTGATTATTTTTCTTCCACCATAACTGACATAGAAAATGATCTGTTTTGCAGCAGTGGTAGTCAATGCAGATATGATTGCCAAAATGTGCAAGTCAAATTGTTCACCTACAGACATTGTTGCCAACAAAATGAAAGAAGGAATAGGAAGGAAAGGAATCAACGAACCAAAGAAACTAACAAGGCTCAATCCAAGATAGCCAACTTCTGGTGCAAATGGAAAAAGATCAGTTAGATCCACAAATTTTTCTTCGTTACGCGTTATTTAACTAAAACTAGAATTCAAAAGGTTACAATCATTAAAATATCATATTTTTTGAGTCTGATTGTTGAATAAGAAAGAATGTCAAAATGTTTGTGATATTATAGGTGGCATTAGCCCATACATTAGATTTGTTGGAATTATTGACAATGAGGGAGATTTGTTAGCATATAAGAGAAGAGAGGATCTTGAACCTTTACTGGATGAAAGAAGTACTCATTACCAGTTTTCCCATATTGCAATAAAGACTGGCCTAGAGGCAGTTTTTGATAAAAAGTTAGGAGAAGTGGAATTTGTTTGGGAGGAAAGAAAGAAAGTACAAACAATCTCTTTTGCAATAAAAAAGATGAGAATTTGGATTACAATTGATAAAAAAGTCATTCGTTCAGAAGTTCTAAGAATAATCGATATGTGCCTGCCGGTAGTCAAAAAATACTCAAAATAAAAATTTGAAGTGCCCATACTGCGAGATTGATTTGGATTCTATGGCAATGAGTGATGGTCTAAAACATATTCTTGAGCACAAAAAGGAAAGACAAAACAAATCCTAACTTTTTTTAAAAATTAAAGCAGAGTAAATCCATGACCAATCCAGAACATGTCAAAGATCTAATAGAAGAGGCAAATTCTCGCAATTCATATGCAAAAGAATATGAAAAAATGACCATTGAGCAGTTAAGTCACGAGTTAAGAGATGCTTTAAAATTTGAGCAAGAAACGATAAGAAAAATAGAAGAATTTGAAAAAAAGGGAATGCAAGAAGATCTAATAAAATATGCCAAAGTAGTTTGTGGTAATACTACACAAAGAGAGATTTCTGCAATACAAGAAGTCTATTTTGAAAAATTAGACAAAAATTATTTGAATAGAAAATAAATCAACCATATTCTGGTAAATCATCATATAACCAACATTGAACGTATCCTGTATCGGTTTTGAAATTAGGCGGGTTTTTTTTGCATTTATCAAAAGCTTTAGGACATCTATCAATGAACCTACATTCTATTGGAGGCGTATTTAGACTGGGCGGAGTGCCTTTGATGTATTTTGGTTTTTCACCATGTAATCTTGGAATAGATTCTAAAAGTAATTTCGTATATGGATGCTTTGGGTTTTTGTAAACTTGATCAGAGGAGCCAAATTCCACCATCTGTCCTGCATACATTATACCAACCTTATCGGCAATTTCTGACAATACTGCCAAATCATGAGTGATAAACAAAAAAGACATTCCATTTTGCTTTAGCTGTTTTAGTAAATTGATTATTTGTGCCTGAATCAACACATCTAAAGCTGTAGTTGGTTCATCGGCAATGACAAATTGAGGCTTTAAAATCAAAGCCATTGCAATTACCACTCTTTGTTTCATCCCACCACTAAGCTCATGAGGGTATTTTTTTAGAACAGATTCATCCAAATTAACTGATTTCATTGCATCAGAAATCAACTTCTTTGAGTCACCTTCGTAATTATGTTGTTTTAATACCTCAACGAATTGTTCTTTTATTGTAAAGACAGGATCAAGAGCATTCATAGCTCCTTGAAAAATCATAGCAATTTTTTTCCATCTATAGTGTTTGGCAAATTCAGATTCTTTCAAATCCATAATTGACACGTTATCAAAAACAACTTTACCACGGACTATCTTTCCACCAAAAAGCATACGGATTATTGAAAGGCCCAAGGTGCTTTTTCCACAAGCACTCTCACCTGCTATTCCGATAGATTCGCCCTCGTTAAGATCAAATGTTGCACCGTCTACTGCATAAACAGGACCTTTTGAGGTCTCATAAAATACTGTCAAATCATTGGCTGAAAAAAATGTCATATTAGTATTAGATCTATCCTGTTTTTTTGTTTTGCACTAAGGGATATAAGCTGCTTTACTAGATTGTAAAAAAGTCGAGTCAAAATGAAGTTGCCAATATGTAATTTTGATGCAAAAAACTCCATTTTATGCCCACAGTGCGAAAGCAAGATCGATTCTGGCATACTAACAAAGGCAGATGCAGAGGCATCAATTAAGCTTGCAAATCTGGCAAAAACTAATGATGCAATAGACAATTTTACATTATATTCATGCAAAGAGATCGATGGAAATTATGTCCTTACTTTAAATAAAAATGACATTATGAAAATTAGGCAAAGTAGAGTATTATACAGAATTATTCAAAACCAGTTTTCTGGCAAAGTATGGTTAGTGGAAAATGACAAAAGTGATAAAAAATTCATTGAGGATTTGTTTTTCCCTACCAAAATATTATCGATAAATTCAGTCTGGGCTCCAGGAGGAGTTCAAAAAACAAAAGCAGTAGTCTCAGGAAGATGGACACCAAGATTCCCAATAGATCTAAAAACAGTTGCCCAAATTGTCAAAAATGCCCGAAACCTTGACATTGAGATAGATTTTGAAAGCAAGTGATAGTATGGGATTTGTAAAAACACATGATATAGACGAGTTAGGCACCCAAGATGTTGGAAAAAAAGTGGTGCTTGGCGGATGGATAGAAGATCTTAGAAAGCTTGGGAAGATGACATTTCTTACTATACGCGACATATCAGGAATTTCTCAGGTAATAGTAAAAGGAGAATTAAATGACAAGTTGGGGGAGATAAATAGACAGAGTGTAGTAAGCATTAAGGGAATAGTTCAAGAAACAAAAGCACATGATTTTGATTTTGAAATTAAAGCTGAAGAAATCGATGTTTTAGGAAGAGCAGTTCATCCTCTTCCTGTTGATCCAATCGGCAGAGTTGAAAGTAATATCGATACAAGATTAAATTACAGGGCATTGGATATGAGAAACCAAAAAACTGCATCTATCTTCAAATTAAGACACCATGTTTTGTCATCATTAAGGAAAACACTTGCTGAAAAAAAATTCATAGAAATCACCACACCAAAAATAATCGGAAGCGCAAGTGAAGGCGGAGCAAATTTGTTTTCATTAAAATATTTTGGAAAAACGGCATATTTGGCACAAAGCCCCCAACTATACAAAGAACAGATGACAATAGGATTAGAAAGAGTATTTGAAATTGCAAACTTTTACCGGGCAGAAAAATCACATACAGGAAGACATCTTAGTGAATTTACGAGTGTGGATATAGAAGCTGCATTTATGGATTACAATGATGTCATGGATGTGTTAGAATCACTAATCATGGAAGTCTACAAATCCACATCAGAGAATTGCAAGAAAGAACAAAAAACAATAGGTCATAAAATAGAAATTCCAAAAGCACCATTTGAGAGAATCACTTACAGTCAAGTAATTGATGAATTGAAGTCAGCAGATCAGAAAATAGAATTTGGAGATGATTTGCTTGATTCGCATCTTCGATTGATTGGAGAAAAGCATCCAGGGTTTTACTTTTTGACGGATTGGCCACTTGCACTGAAGCCATTTTACATTAGAGAAAAAGACGAAGATCCTACACTTTCTCGTTCCTTTGACTTGCAATATGGATACTTGGAATTATCATCAGGTGGAACAAGACATCACAACCCCGATATTATCAAATCCAGGTTAAAAGAGCAAGGTCTTGATCCTACTCAGTTTTCTGATCATTTGCAAGCATTTGACTGGGGTATGCCTCCTCACTCAGGTTGGGGTTTGGGCTTAGATAGGCTCATGACTACATTGATTGGAATAGATAATGTACGCGAAGTGGTACTATACCCAAGAGACCCAGATAGATTAAGCCCTTAAAATTCAAATTTTTATTGTAAAACAATAAAATTAATCAGATGATAGAAAAACAAAATGCGCAAAAAGTAGTTGAAGTTATTGCAAACAATCTCTACGGCGTTGCAAAAGATACTAAAAACTTTGAAAAACTACCAGATAGTTTCTGGGGATATTATGCAAGAGGACACGATGCAAATGGAAAGTTTGGTGTAATTATCACATATTCTGAATCTGAAACAGACGTAGATGATCTGATTGCAAAGTACGAAGAGTGGCTTAAAGAAAGCAAGAAAAAATCAGAAAAATAATCACTTTGTTTCTTGCAGTAGTTTACGATATCCCTGACATTCCTTGCAAATAGGTTTTCCTTTGTATTTTGGATTACCATCTTTAATTTTTAATGTACCTTCATTAACCTTGCAGATGACGCATTTTACCATTAATTGCAAAATAAAATTATTATTTATAAGAATTTAGAGTAAAAAACAAAAGATAAATCCAAAGAATCACATCTAGTATATGCACAAATGTGAGTTTTGTGGTTCTACATTTGGGGATAGAATTTGTTATTTTTGTGAAAAAGGATGTTGTACAAACTGCATGACAGATGACAGAACTAGATGTAAAGAATGCTACATTCACAAACGAAAATTAAATGTAAAACAAATCTTAAAGAAAAATAAACTTGTATTAATTTTTGTAGGATTTTTGTGGTTTTATGCTGTATATCCAGGTCCTTTTTTACCAGGGCTAGATCCGATGTTTTATTCTATAACATTAGTGGCGGCATTGTTAATTATGATTCCAATAATACTTGCATTATTTTTCTGGTCTCTTAATCCACCATCTTCAGATTTGAAAAAAAGAAAAGATTAGCTCATAGGTTTTGCAGGTCCTACATCCCCTGCCTCATCACGTTTCTTAAAGACGCGATATTCTCCAATAATTGAATTGCATTTTTGACATGTGTATTGGCCTCTTTCAACTAGATTTAGATTGTCAGCTACCTCTTCGTTTGTTTTTTCTTCAATTTGGATTTTTGGAGGGTTATCAAATTCAGTTTCACAGTTATTACAGTAGTGTTTTAGCATCTTATCTTCTTGAATTTTCCCAATAGGAGCCAAAAACAACTTTCCTACACCTAAATCTGCCTTTTTTTTCTGTTCTTCTGTAATATCTGCTACAACATATCCCCCAGAGCCTTGTAGTTTAGATTCCACCATATAGTTTAATGAAAAAGTACGTGTTAAAATTCTATGTGTTTATAGTTTGTTAGTAATTTCTTGGGTAAATTCCATTGTAGTCTTATTTCCGCCAATATCTTTAGTTTTTACACCAGATTTTACTAGATCAAATATAGTAGACTCTAATTTTTCTCCGACTTGAATACATTTAGAATCATTATGTTTTGCAGCTAACCAATCAAGCATCATTTTTATTGATAGTAAAAATGATGATGGGTTTGCAATGTTTTTACCTGCAATATCAAAGGCAGCTCCATGTACCGGTTCAAACAAAGCAAAATTATCACCAATGTTAGCTGCAGGAGCCATACCCAATCCACCAACTACTTGGGATGACTCATCAGACAAAATATCACCAAAAAGATTAGTTGTAACTATAACATCAAATTCATGAGGTTGCCGAATCATATTCATTGCACATGCATCAACATACATTTGTTCAAATGTAACATCGGGATAGTCTTTTGCAATTTCAGAACAAGACTTTGCAAACAAACCATCAGTAATTCTCATTACATTTGATTTATGAACACAGGTTACTTTTTTCATACCGCTTCTTTGCTTTGCTGTTTCAAATGCATATCTTGCAATTTTTTTTGATGCATTTTCTGAGATTATTCTTAATGCAACTGCGGCTCCATCTAATTCAAATTCCTTTCCAGTATAAAGATCCTCAGTGTTTTCTCTTACTATTACCATGTCAATATCATCTCGTAATGCAGGCATGTGTGGATAGGATTTTGCAGGACGAATGTTAGCATAAAGATCAAGCATTCTTCTCAATACTACTATAACGTCTGCAGCACTTTCTCCCACAGGAGCTTTCAGGCAAGCATCAGATTGTTTAATTGTCGTTACCGTTTCATCAGGTAAGGCCTTTCCAGTTTCTTTTAGTGCGTTATCACCCGCAGATAGTTTAGAAATTTCAAATTTTAATCCAAATTTATCATGAATTGTATCAATAACTGAAATCGCGGATTCAGATAGTTCTGGCCCTATACCATCACCTGTAATTAAGGAAATTTTGTACATAATTGACTCTCACTGTAAAGGGATTTTAGGATTAGCTTAGTTGTTTTTCTTTGAGCATTTTTTTAAGCATTATTCGATTTATTCCCGCAATAACTGCTTGAACACTAGTAGTTACAATGTCTTCTCCAATAGATTTTGCAGAAACTATGCTGCCTTGGGCATCTTCGACTTTTATGGTTACTTCACATAAGGCATCGGAGCCACCAGAGATAGAAGCTAAGCCATAGTCCTTAATTCTAAGCTTGGACATTTTACCTGTGACTTTTTCAATTGCGTTTAATGCAGCGTCTACTGGTCCAACACCATAATCGGTTCCAAGAAAATCTTTGCCATCAATGTTTAGTTTCACAAATGCATAAGGCATCGTTCCTATTCCAGTAGAAACAGAAAATCCAGTTAATTGGACAATACGTTTTATTCCTTTGTCTCCTAATACGTCACTTGCAATTGTAAGTAATTCTACATCTGTGATTTGTTTTCCCTGATCACCTAATGTTTTTACTTTTTCTAGAATTTGTTTGGATTGTTCCGGAGTTGGTGTTACTCCATATTCGTCTAACATTTTATTCATTCCATGAATTCCTGCATGCTTTCCCACTTGTAGCCATCGTTTTCTTCCCACCAATTCAGGACCAATTGGCTCGTATGTGAGAGGGTTACTCAATACACCATGAGTATGGATTCCAGATTCATGTCCAAATGCATTTTCTCCAACAATTGCTTTGTTGGGCTGTACCTGAATTCCAACAGTTCTTGAAATGTAGCGTGAAATTTCATAAAGTAATTCTGATTTAATTCCTGTTTCATATTTTTGATCATAAGGCAAACATTTCAATGCCATAACAAATTCTTCTAAAGAAGCATTTCCTGCTCGCTCCCCTATTCCATTGATTGTGACATGAGCACACTGAGCACCTGCTCTAATTCCTGCCAAGGCATTAGCTACTGCCAAACCAAAATCATTATGACAATGAACACTTACTGGAAGATTAGTTGCAGTAATCGTATCTTTTGTAATTTCAGATATGTATTCAGGTGTAGCATATCCAACAGTATCAGGTATGTCTATTCTATCAGCACCTGCTTTTGCAACTTCACTGAATACTTTTTTTAGATATTCACGATCAGTTCTTGTTGCATCTTCGGCAGAAAATTCTACTTTTAATCCTCTAGATTTAGCATATTCTACTGCTTCAATTGCTTTTTCAAGTGCTTGATCTCGTGTAAGTTTGAGTTTATGTTCTAAATGGATATCAGATGTTGCGATAAAAGTATGAATGTAATCTAAGCCACCATCAATCGCTGCATCAATATCATTTTTGTTTGTTCTAGCTAAACCACAGATATCACAGGATAAACCTTCACTGGTGATCATTTTTACTGCTTTGAGCTCACCTTGAGAGATTACAGGAAAACCTGCTTCAATTGCATCAACTCCAAGCTCATCTAGTCTTTTAGCTATTGCAAGCTTTTGATCTGGCGATAATGAAATTCCTGGTGTTTGTTCTCCGTCTCTTAACGTAGTATCAAATACCCTTACTCTCATACGCCACTCCTCTCCAATGCACATACTCCAGTTCTTGCCACCTCAAGAATTCCAAACTTTGATGCCAATTCTTCAAATGCTTTAATTTGATCAGGAGTAGCTGTTAATTCAACCATAATGGATTCTTTTTTAACATCATGAACCTTACCTCCATAAGCGTTTGCAAGTTTGTTAATTTCCATACTATCATTAGCATTACTCACTTTGATCTTAAAAAGGCTAAGCTCTCGATATACTGTTTTATGCTCATCAAGATGTCTTACTTCTACAGTATCTATCATTTTATCAAGTTGTTTTACTATTTGTTGCACTTGTTTTTCATCTCCATATGTAGTAATGGTCATTCGTGAAAATTCAGGATTTTCAGTTACGCCTACTGATATTCCATCTATGTTGAAATTTCTAGAACGAAAAAGATGAGTTACTTTAAACAATATTCCGGGTTTATTTTCAACCAACAGAGAAAGAATTGCCCACATATCAATCACTATGAAGGTAATATCATATCCTTTAATGGTGTTCCTGGTGCAACAAATGGTAACACATCCTCTTCAGGATCTATGGGAATGTCAATGACTGTTGCCACATCGCTTTTCAATCCTGCTTTAATTGCTTTCTCTAATTCATCAAGGGATTGAGCTCGTATTCCTTGAGCACCATATGATTCTGCAAGTTTAACATAATCGGGACATTTTCCTTGATCAACTCCTACCATCCTTCTATCATAGAATGTTCGCTGCCATTGAGCAACCATACCCAAAGAAAAATTGTTAATTAAAAATACAATTACTGGGATATCTTCTAAGACAGAGGTTGCAAGAGAATTTTCAGTCATGTTAAAGCTTCCATCTCCTGCAATGTCCACTACAGGAACATCAGGTTTGGCAACTTTGGCACCTATAGATGCTGGAAATCCCCATCCCATAGTTCCCAATCCAGTAGAACTAAAGAAGGTTCCAGGTTCAATCACATCGTAAAATAATGATGCCCACATTTGATGTTGACCAACTTCAGTTGTAACAATTGATTGTGCAGGTAAAACTTCCCTTAGTTTTCTTAAAATTTTAGCAGCACCCATTTCACCAGGATGTATTTTTAGATTCTCTCTCCAGTATTGTCTGGTTTCTTTGACGTGTTTTAGCCAAGGACTATCTTCGGTTTTTTTAATTGCTTTTTGCATAAGCATCTTTACCATAATTCTAAGCGATGCCCTAACATCACCTACTACTGCAACTTGTGTTGTTTGGTTCTTTCCTATTTCTGCTGGATCTACATCCATGTGGATGATCTTTAATCGTTTTTCAAAGTCTTCAAATGTTCCAACTGAACGGTCAGAAAATCTTGTACCTATAGCTAAAACACAATCAGCTTCAGTCATTACTCTGTTGGCTTCTGCATGACCATGCATTCCTATTGGACCTAATGCTAATGGATGTGTCTCAGGAAATGCTCCTTTACCTTTGAAAGTAGTCACCACTGGAATCAATAACATTTCAGCTAATGCTTGAAGTTCTGCAAATGCTGATGATATTATGGTTCCTCCACCAGCTAAAATAATTGGTTTTTCTGATGCAAGTAACATTTCAATTGCACGTTCAATATTTGCCATATCAGGATCATTCCATGGATGATATCCTCTAATCTTGAATTCATCTGGGAACTTCATTGGTGCTTCGTTGGTTTGAACATCTTTTGGAACATCAATTAAAACAGGTCCAGGCCGTCCAGTTTCTGCAATAAAGAAGCCTTTTCTTACAACTTCAGGAACTTCTTCTGCTTTTCTTGGTTGAAAAGCGTATTTTACAACAGGGTTTGCCATTCCTATAATGTCACTTTCTTGAAATGCATCTCTGCCAATCATTGCAACTGGAACTTGACCAGTAATTGCAACCATTGGTGCAGAGTCAGCCTGAGCTGTGGCAATGCCAGTTAATATGTTAGTAGCACCAGGTCCAGAAGTTGCAAAACACACGCCAGGCTTTCTGCTAACTCTTCCAAAACCATCTGCCATGTGAGCTGCAGATTGCTCGTGTCGAACTAAGATATGTCTAATATCTGTTCTCGTAAATTCATCATACATTGGAAGATTTGCACCTCCCGGTAATCCAAATACTTCTTTGACTCCCTCTTTTTCAAGAGCTTTCATCAAAGCTTTTGCACCTGTCATAGTTTCCATTTTATTCATCAAATCAATCTCCATAATTTTAATGTGTGAGATAAATTCTGCACACTAAAGCAGTACCAACAGTAGTGAAATGTTTTGAAAACCTACTGTTGTCATAATATCTGAGAAAAATTAATTTGCTTATAAGGATTATCAGACAAATAACCTCGATTTTAAGTGTATTTTATTCAGAAAGTTTAAACTCATAATATTGATAGCGCAGGAAGGTTTTGTCAGAAAATCAAGAAATTATAGAGATAATCGAGAAGTTTTTCGAAGTAGGCAAGACAAAGAATCTTGCTCCATTGCAGGAAATCCAATTAAATGATCCAAAATTTTCAAGTTTTAGTGACGTACCACCATATGATTTGAAGGATTATCAGACAACGATGGCACTAGAAGAGTTAAGATTTGTAAGCATATCAGATTATGATTATAAGATAAAAAATCCAAAGATCAGTGTATTTGGAGATGCAGCAATAGTAGCCTTTGAGTTAAATCAAAAAGGAATGCTAGTGGACAACAAAAACTATACTGGCGAACACATATCAATTGATGGAAGAGCCACATTTGTTTTAATAAAACAACCAACTTGGAAGATTGTTCATATACACTTGTCTAAAATAGGAAACTAATTCTTTTTCTTGGGTTTGTTTTGCTTTTTCTTGGGTTTAGTTTTGTTTTTAGTGTCACCAACTAATTTTTGATATAATTTCCAAGCTTCATCAACGTTTTTGTTTCCATGAACAATTGAACGAACGGCTCTAATCATAGCAACTGGATGTTCAGATTGCCAAATATTTCTGCCCATATCAACCCCAACTGCACCTTTACTTATTGCATTGTAAGTTAATTGTAATGCATCATGTTCTGGAATCTTTTTTCCTCCAGCAATAATTATTGGGACAGGACAGGAATCAACTACTTTTTCAAAATTATCACAGTAGTACGTTTTTACAATGTGAGCTCCTTGTTCTGCGGCGATTCTACAAGCTAAGCTAAGATATCGTGCATCCTTTCCTAATTCTTTTCCTACTGCAGTAACGGCTAAAACAGGAAGTCCATATTCTTGAGCTTTGCCAACCAATTTTCCCAAATTTACTATAGTCTGATATTCATATTTGGAACCGACAAAAATAGACATAGCTAGAGCTGATGCATTAAGTCGAATTGCATCCTTAATACTGACTGTGATGTCTTCTTGTGACAAGTCTTCTCCAATTATGCTAGAGCCGCCTGACACTCTAAGAACCATAGGCGTATCTGTGGTAGCTGTTACTGATGTTCTCTGAACTCCCCTTGTTAACATCAAAGAGTCACAGTATTTCAAAATAGGCGAGATTGTTTTTCTTGGGTTTTCTAATTTTTCAGTAGGTCCTAAGAAATACCCATGATCTACTGCCAACATCAAAGCACGGTTGTTATGAGGTTTGATAATCTTTGAAAGTCTATTTTTTAAACCCCAATCCATATTCTATCGAAATTGGAAGGAAAAAACACCTTTCTTAAGCCTTTCTTATTTTGTAATAATTATCTTCATGGCATTTTCTCCACGTCTAGCGTGATCAAATGCCTTTTGAGATTCGGAGATGGTATATTTATGGGTGATTAGTTTTTTAACATCGATTTTTTTTGAAGCAATTAGATCAAGTGCAGCTTTTGTGTCCTTGTCCGATGCCGCATAACTAGTAACCAAAGTAATTTCTTTAGAATAGATTTTACTCATGTCAAGATTAATTGTTGCGCCTTTTGTTGGCACGCCAAACATCATTACTGCTCCTCCTTTTCTCACAATATCAATTGCATCATCCAAAGCCTTGAGACTACTTGTTGCAACAATTGCAACATCTACTCCCAAGTTTTCAGTTTTTTCTAGAATTTTTTGTTTTCTGTTTTCATCTGTAGAGTTAATGGATGCGGTAATGTCGAATTTTTTGGCAAAGTCTAATCTGAAATCATTTACATCAAGACAAAAGACTTTGGAGAAATTTTTAGCATAAGATATCATCACATGCATCATACCAGTAGGACCCACACCAAAAATAGCAACAGAGTCACCGTCTTGGTATGAGTACTTACTCCAAGCTCTAATACAACATGCAAGAGGCTCAATCATTGCGGCCTCTTCAAATGACATATCATCAGGTAATTTCAAAACACCTCCGTGTTGTACGTTCCACTCAGGTACAACATATTCTTCGGACAATCCACATGGAGACAAATTAGTTTCATAATATTTTGGACACATTGTTTCATTTCCATGTTTGCAAAAATGACAAGAATAACACGGTACATGGTGATGAGTAAATACACGGTCACCTTTTTTGAATTCAGTCACATCAGAGCCTACGTCAACAATAATTCCTGCTGGTTCATGTCCCAGTCTCATAGAGGGTTGGCCATATTGACCATAAACTTTCTCTAGATCAGAGCCACAAATACCGCATGCATTCATTTGTACTAAAATATCTCCCGAACCAAGTTTCGGTTTATCAACATCATCTATTGAAATTCTTGAAGGCTCTTTGATAGAGGCAACTTTCATGTCAGTGGTATGGATGTAGAGTATAAGTAGATTAAACGCCGAGAATCTTTTTGAGCATTACTCTATAATCTACTTCGGTTTTTTCACTTCCTGCAGCAGGAAGGGCAAACACTAATGCAGACTTTTTTGCTCTAAGTGCAGTTAACTCATCGTTGATAGATTCTGTAATATCATCACTTACTAAAACTAAACCAACATCCGGATCATCTGTAAGGGTATCAATTTCTTTTAGAGCATCTTCAGGGGTTTCTGAGATTTTTCCAGGAACTCCTGCTAGTTGAAAGCTAGTAACGAAGGTTTTGCTGCCTACAGTGAATATCTTCACAATTCAAAAATTTTTTCAATCTAATTTAACCCTTTATGGGTTATTGTAAGTAGGAAAGATTGATTTAGTTTAAAATTAGTCTTTCACATATGGCTGAAATCGATTCAGAAAAGGACGTCTACCTTTTTACTCATGGTAGAATGGATCTTAAAGAAAAATCCATAAACGCTTTAACAGCAAAAGGATTCTCAAAGGACAAAATCATAATGGCAGTTCCAACAAAAGTCGGAAATGTAGGAGACTATATGGCAATGTTGTGGATGCCTCCAAATCCAGATCATATCAAACTTCAAAAAATAACAAAGATAGAAGATGTTGAACCAGAAGGCATGATTGGATTGTGGAAAGGAGTATCAAAAGACGATCTTGAAACTATTCCTTTAGAATAATTCAACTAAAACCTGCACCAAACTGATCACCATGCTGTAACGGATCAGCTGAATCAGAGTTTTTTAACTTTAGATATAGTAATGATTCGTAAACAATTTTCAGTGCATCCTCATCATTCATGTTATGAGTTTTTTGAATTAGTGTTTTGTATTTTTGAAGTTTTGAAAGGTCCTGCTCATCAGGCGAAATTTTATCTGCAATCAATTGGTTTGCAGTTTTTTCAATTTGAGAATTGTATTCGGTTTCATCCAATGTTTTGTTTTAGCGCATACTTGTTATTAACGACTTCGAATGAATTTAACTTAAAGACCTTTTATTATACTTCTAACAAAATCATAATACTCTTCATCAGAAAATTTTATGACATCAAACTTTGTTTGTTTTTGCGCTAGTTTTTGAGCTAGTAGATGATAACAATCATCTTTTCCATTAATCCTACCAAAGTAATATGCTTGACAGGAACAAAAATTAGATTCTGGATCTAGCCAATGCTCTTCACTTTTTCCAACAACGGTCCAGATTTTTCTGTTACTTGGTTCAAAGATATGTAATTTAACTCGTTTTTGTGATACTAAAAGCTCTATTTTTTCATCAGTGTAATTCACAAGGATTTAATCTAATTTCTATTGTATATCTTTGATGTTTCAAACAAAAATCGTATCTCAAAAACCAGCTTTAGTTTTAGAGGGAGATAAAAAATATCTCATATTGACTGATATACACATAGGATTTGAAAGTTCTTTAGCATCAAATGAAATCTATATTGGAAAAAATTCCACAATAAATGAAACCATTACAGATGTTTTAGAAATAATATCAACACAGAAGCCAGATTCAGTGGTATTACTAGGTGATGTAAAATCAAGCATAAAAAACATTTCAAAATCTGAATGGGATGAAGTGCCACTATTTTTAGAAAAAATCAAAAAAGAAGCAGATGTAATTTTAATTCCAGGCAATCATGATTCAAACATTCAAAGATTAATTCCTGAAGGCATATCATTGACAAGTCCATTAGGAATAGTTATTGAAGATATTTTATTGACTCATGGTCATACAATGCCGACTGAGAATTTTTCTTACATAAATAAAATAATCATGGGTCATGTGCATCCAGTATTTTTTGATCAAAATTCAATTATTAATGGTCAAAGAGTCTGGCTTTCAATCAAAACAAAAAAAGAAAAGTTATTTCCTAACAGAAAAGGAGATATCAATATTACAGTTGTTCCGTCCTTTAACAAGTATTTTTATGCAACGCACAAACGAAAATACAAACGTTCAATCTCTCCCATTATCGAGAAAGTAAAAAAAGCATCATCAGCTAAAATTGCAACATTAGATGGTTCAATTATTGGCGACGAGAGTTTGTTATCTCAAGTTATTTAGTCCAAAGGATCATATGGTTCTATAGGATCTTTGGTAGTATCATTGTCCTTTAGCCATTCCAAAGTTTTTACAAAAGCATCAGCTAGTTCCATAGTAGTTAGAACAGGAATTCCAAGCTCTAATGCTTTTCGTCT
>CAYWRD010000018.1:12544-17889 GCA_964460675.1 uncultured Nitrosopumilaceae archaeon | reverse complement strand
AAAACAAAGTTCCTCAAAAAGTACTATAGATTTCACATCAATACTCTACCATATTGCAATTCATGCAATATCACTGGCCGTCCTTTGGTTTGTCTCTCATCTTTTTGGAATGTTTACAGTTTGGAACAAGTTCTTTCCTAATTGCTTCTAGATTGTAGGTGATTGTTTTTGTCTATCTCAAGAAGGATTTTTCCAACGTCATTAGAATCATATGAAAAATTCTAGGTACCTAATTTAGAATTCTCTTAGATTAGGACCATTTTTGGGCAAAGTACATACCCAAAAAGAAGCAAATAGTAAACAGATTAGGAAACACTTTGACAGAACCGAAAATAAAAAATGCTGAATTATACGCAAAAGAAAAGCATAGAGAGCAGACAAGCAAAAATGGCATTACACCACATTCCAAGCACCTAGAGGACGTAGTTAGCAGGCTAAAAGCCATAGGCATCAATGACGAAGATATTTTGTGTGCTGGATGGCTGCATGACAGCATAGAAGATACAGACTCTACATTTGATGAGATAAGCGAGAGATTCGGTCAACGTGTAGCATTACTGGTGTTATCATTAACAAAAGATGAGTCATTGCCAAAAAAAGAAAAAGAATTGCAATACATCAAACTTTTGAGAACTGCACCTTTTGAGGCAAAACTCGTAAAACTATGCGATATTTCATCCAATCTAAAAGACATGGACGATTCCATGTCAAAGACAAAAAAGAAAAAAACAGTGAATCAGAAACTGCACTATTTTAGGGTAATAAAAAAAGAACTGGCAGAGCACATGTCTGAATATCCTAGAATGGCGTCTTTAGTGGATGGAATAAATCAGATTGCAAGAAAACACCATCAAAAACCAATCAGTTTACAAACTAAATACTAAAACTATGACAAATAAAAAATAATACAACCCCAGAATGGACAAGAAAAAACTGTCCCTGATCGAGATAAAAATTGATACAAACTCTTGAATGTCACATTACACTAGAAAAATCTCTATGAATTGTAAGAAGGGATTTGTCCATAATTTTTCTTACCATGCAGTGCTAGGAAAGAGATTGTGCAATAATTGCGGACAAGAAGAAACATAACAATTACTTTTTTTCTCATAGTTGTAGATACCATTCTTGCTTGCAGATCCTAGCTTTTGACTCACGGGCTAGTTTACGACGTGGAGAGTCTTAAAGTGATTTGTGTAGGCCCCCGAGGGGAATCGAACCCCTGTCCGGGGATCCACAGTCCCCTATACTAGCCACTATACGACGAGGGCCACGAAAAGAAAAATTTTCCTTTCCTGTAATAATCTTTGATTTTTCAAGTAAAATGAAAATTAACGTGTAAGTTTATTATCAACCCACTTCTTTTTTCAAATATGAGATTCTGGTGGATTGCCATGGGAATAGCAATAGGGTTAACATGGGTAGGAGTCAATTATCTACTTCCATGGAAGTAAGCTTGGTTTCATGTTAACTACTCTAGCGATCGCTTAAATATGGATATTTTCGTTAATTTACAACTTGAAGCGAAGTATCATACCAAATCGATTACGTTCTGGAAAAAAATCCCTAAATACATCAAATCAGGTCAAATCCCTTGAAAGAATCCAAGGAAATGACTTTACGTGGATTGATGTTCAAAATGCAGATAGACAAGACGTAGAAAGCCTTGCTCAGGAATTTAACTTAAACGTGCTAAATGTAGAAGACTGCCTTACCAAATTTGAGCTCCCAAAATTAGATGCATACGATGATCATTTCTTTCTATTACTTCACTTTCCACCATTATTTTCAAAGATAGCAGTACCGCAAATCAGTCAACTATCAGTATTCATGGGAAAGAATTTTCTTATAACCATTCATCAAGGTGATCTTAAACCACTAGTAGAGCTGGTTGAAATTGCCAAGACCGGTAGTGACAAGGACCGTCAAAAAGAGCTTCTAGATGAATCTCCTGGTGCATTACTCCATGAAATTATAGACGTGTTGGTCGATGATTTGCTACATTCACTTAGAAGAATAATAGCTAATCTTGTTGAAATTGAAGAAGGAGTTTTTGATGAAAAAAAATCTGTTGCAAGACAAATTTCTAGTCTAAGAAAAGAGATTACCATACTAAGAAGAATTACTAATCCACTAAGAAGAATGGTTTTAGAAACTGCAAAGCAAGTGCAAAGATTTGTATCCACAGACAAAGAAGATTTGAAATTATATTTTGATGATGTAATTGACCACTTAGACAGAATTATAGAAAGTTTGGAGGAATCAAAAGAAACAATGGAAATCTACAAAGATACAGATTTTGTTTTAAGTACAGAAAAAACTAACAAAGTTCTTGCAATGCTGACTATCATATTCACACTTACAATTCCAGCTACGGTTATAGGAACATTTTATGGAATGAACATTCCATTGCCTGGAGGAATAAATGACAAAGCTATATTGTTGTTTGGTCCCTATTCTGCATTTATCATAATAATTATGGCATCTATTGTTCCATCTGCACTAATGTTTGCATATTTCAAAAAAGTTGGATGGATAAGCACATAATCATGTTAGTTTTTCGTGCAAACTGATTGTAATTTTAGTTAAACTCAGGCTCAATTTATCTGGAATTACAATCAATATACCACTACCAGATGAGATGTTGTTACATACATCAGAAAAACTTTGATGATTGCGGACAAAACAGCCTTGTTTATCATAAAAGGAAAAAGGTTTCTTAGGACTAAAGAAATTTTCAAGTTGTTGTTCTGAAGGAACAAAATATGCATCAAATGCTATTTCTTTATCATTTGTTGAAATTGCCCATTCATATGATGTGTTTTCATTGGATGTACATATTGGAATGAATTGTGCAAATCCATTTGAAATTAGTTCAAGTTGTTTTTGTTCTTCATAATTGGAATTTTTTATGTTTGGAAAAACAGAGACGTAGGGATCATTATTAAGCTGAGTTCCTTGAACGTATCTGAAATTGGTTCTTACAGAATCTATTGCATATCTATATAGAGCAGGTTTCCAACTGGTCTCACAGTTGCTATATTCATGATTTAATTCTACAAATGATTTTTCATTTTGATATTGTAATTGATTGAAATTGTAATCCGTCATAGTAGAACCATCTAAAGATTCATCATAGAATAATTTTGAGGAATTTTTGATATTAGGGTTTGACCATACAGTTGTTACATCATATAAGATGTTACTTGGATGGCTTTCCCACTCTTGTTGTAAGTGGACATAGATGGAATATTTGTTAATATCTTGATCATATGGAGAGCCAAAAATAAGATGTCCAAACAGTGCATTTGAAAGAATTAAAACAAAAGCAACTGGAATTATAATCAAATATAACTTTGAATCCATTTAATCATAGATTATCTTTGAAAAGCACTAATAATTCATGAGATTTTTCAAGAATCAAAGAGCTTTTCATTATTAGTTATGAGACATTAAATACAACTTTACAGTATTCAAAGTATGGGTAAAATCCGAATAAGAACTGGAAGAGGAACTGGAACTGCAGAGATAGACGATGATGAAAAAAACTGGGCAGGAGATGCATATAGGAAAAAACAAGCTGAAATGAAAGAAAAGGCAAAGAACAAAACAATACACACAGGAAGAGGAACTGGTTCTAGAAAATTAGGAGATATTCCAGACCCACAACCAAGACCATCTACTGAAGGAAGGACCAGAATAACCGGAAGGGGAACTGGTTCTAGAAAAAGTACAAACAAGGGCAGTTGAGTATCTCAAAGTTTATTTTTTAAAGTAATAATTAGTAAAGAATCCAAATTAAATTTAATTATGCTACGAATATGATTGAATCAATATGGTAAAAATCAAAAATATTTTAGTACCTATAGATGGTTCTAAAACATCATTAAAAGGATTTGATTTAGCATTAACCTTAGCAAAGATCACAGATGCAAAGGTCACTGCATTACATGTAATCAGAATATCACAAAAGTTCAATTTTCCAGTATCATCTGAGATCAAGGCAAAGCACAATCAAAGTGCAGAAAAAATAATTGAGCAAGTCAAGAAAAAAGCAAAGAAAGAAAAAATAAAATTTTTGGGAAAAATAACTAGAGGGGAGAATATAGGTAAAGAAATTTTAAAATTTTCTAAAAATAAAAAAATTGATTTTATAATAATTGGCTCAAAAGGTCCAGATCCTGGTACAGAGTCGTTTTTTGGCAGTGTTGCAAATTATGTTATACACAAATCCAAAATACCTACAACAATTGTAAAATAACTAAATTTTAACTTCAGGGTTTGATTGTTTTAATTTTTCCCAGTCAGCTAAAAAGTTTTTCAAACCAATGTCTGTAAGTGGATGCTTTAACATTTTATCCAAAACAGCAGGAGGTAATGTTACTACATCGGCACCTATTTTTCCTGCTTCTACCACATGCATTGGGTGTCTAATACTAGCTACTAAAATTTCAGTGTTGAAATCATAGTTTGAGAAAATATCTTTTATTTCTTTGATTAATGCTATTCCATCTTGTCCTATATCATCTAATCTTCCGATGAATGGACTTACATATTTGGCGCCAGATTTTGCTGCAAGAATTGCTTGGTTTGGAGAAAAAACAAGCGTTACATTTACTGGTATTCCCTCTGAGCTTAATGTTTTGCAGGCTTTTAACCCATCAGGTGTCATCGGGACTTTGACTACAACGTTTTCTCCATATTGTCTTAGTCTTCTTCCTTCTTCGATCATTCCAGAATAATCAGTACTAACTACTTCGAGACTAACATCACCTTTAATGATACTTGTAATTTCTTGCATACCACTTTTTGGATCACCATTTTCTTTTGAGAATAACGTAGGGTTTGTTGTGATGCCATCTAGAAGTCCCATATCATTGAATTTTTTAATGGAATCTAGGTTTGCCGTATCTAGGAAGATTTTCATTGTTTTTGGCTCCTTAATGTTTTGACCCCGTTTGCCATATTAATAGGTGTAATTCCGTGTTTTTCTAAAAGAGCATCAACTTCATCTTCACGGGCAGATTCTCCAAACATGTCTTGGGCACCAATTCTTTTGATTGGTACGGGGTATCGTTCCGAAACAGATTCAGCTACTGCAGACCCCATACCTCCAAATATATTGTGTTCTTCACAGGTCAATATGGAACCAGTTTCCCTTGCAGCCTTTTCTAACAAGTCACCATCAATTGGTTTTATTGAAAACATGTCCAATACTCTGCAAGATATTCCATCTTGTTGAAGTATGTTTGCTGCCTCGATTGCCATACTTAGCGTAATTCCGCATGCGGCAATTGTACAATCACTTCCATCTCTGACAGTAATCCCTTTACCTATATGGAATT
>CAYWRD010000018.1:0-12534 GCA_964460675.1 uncultured Nitrosopumilaceae archaeon | reverse complement strand
ATCTTGCCATTCTCATATAGAAAGGACCGTATTCGTTTGCCATTAGAATTGTTAGTTTATTTACTGAAACAGAATCTGCTGGAATAAAAACTCGAAAGTTTGGAATGGCTCGCATGATTGCAATATCTTCAATTTGTTGATGAGAGCCACCGTCAGGTCCTACTGACAGACCACCGTGGGATGAAACCAATTTTACATTTAGTCCTTTTTTATCTCCTCTTGTAGGATAGGCAATGTTATTTCTTATTTGATCAACTGCTCTTCCAGGAAGAAAAATTGCGTATGTACTAGCAAAAGCTATTTTACCAGAGTATGCCATGCCGGCAGAAATAGAAACAAGATTCCCCTCGGCAATTCCTACATTGAAAAATCTGTCAGGAAATTCCTTTCCAAACATTGAAGTCTTAAGAGAATCAGTAGTGTCTGCTCCTAGAACAACTATTCGATTATTTTGTTGGCCCAACTCAACTAGTGTTTTTCCATATTCACTTCTCATATCAGTCATTTTAGGTTCGGCGCTCAAATGTAACCTTCCTCCTTAGCTATCTTTGTTAACTGGTTTTGTTTTTCACCAACAACATGAAGTCCTATCCATTTTTGGACTAGTTCAGAACCACCTAATTCATTTGCTTTAGTGATCAGTTGTTTTCTTCTAGCCATTAAAACTTGGTTTCTAAATTCCCGTATTATTCCTCGGACATCTTGTTGTCCAATAATGGCACTTCCACCAACAAAAGCTCTGCAGCCGTCCTCAAAGCAAGATCCTATATTTTCCAAGGTTACACCTCCGTCTGCTTCAATATATCCTGAAAAATTATTCTCATCAAGAGTTTTTGTTACTCTTTTCATTTTTTCATGTGTCTCTTCAATGTATTTTTGACCTGATTTTCCAGGAACTACAGACATGACAATTAGTTGATCTAGCGTCGGAAGAAACTTGTAAGACCATTCTGGAAGTTCGGTGCCTGGATTAATTGCTAATCCTACACCCACTTGATTTTGTTTTAAGATATCATGAATTTCGCCAAAGCTTGATTCGTTACAAACTTCAGCATGAACAGTTATGATATCACTTCCAGCATCAACATAGTTTCGTACGTGTTTTACTGGTTCAGATATCATAAGATGAGAATCAAATGGAAGTACAGTTAATGGTCGTAGTTCCTTTATTTTGTTATAATCAAATGTTTTGTTTGGAACAAATTGTCCATCCATTACATCCAAATGAATATAGTCGGCTCTTCCATTAATACATCGTTTTACTTCATTTTCTAGATTAGTCATATCTCCGGCAATTATAGAAGGTGCAATCATAAACTGTGAATCTAACTCTGAATTAATTATTGGGACTACATCATGTGATGGAGCTTTTCCATGCCATTGTGGGTTATCTTCCATATGTTCAACGGCTTTTCCCTTAATGGTTCTTGCAATAATTAATGTTGGAATGCCCTTAGTGTTTTTTGCTTTCGTTAATGCAGAATCAATCTGTTCTATTCTATGTCCATCAATTTCAATTACATTCCACCCAAAAGCTCTCCATTTATCTCCTGTTTTCCAACGTGAAGCATCTTTCCACATTTCTGAAAGATCATCTCCAATCAATTCTTCATCTAATGGCATAACCTTTTCAGTGTACGAATCCTGTTGAATGAAATTTCTATCTAAAATAACTGTGAGGTTATCTAGCTTAAACTTTGCAGCAGCCATTGAGGCTTCCCATATTTGACCTTCATCGGATTCGCCATCACCAATTATGGTGTATACGTGATGATTTTTTTTATCAAGTTTTGCAGTTAGTGCTATTCCCACAGAATAAGAAAGTCCTGTACCTAATGAACCTCCACAGAATTCTACACCTGGGCATTTTAAGTCTGGATGGCCTTGAAGTCTACTTCCAAATTTTCTTAGAGTTTCAATTTCTGTATCCGGAAAATATCCAGCAATAGATAGATGAGAAAATAGACCAGGAGCTGCATGACCTTTGGAAAGTACTAACCTATCACGATCTTCCCAAAGAGGATTGGTGGGATCATATCTCAGATGCTTGTAAAGCAGGCATCCTAAAATCTCTGCCATAGAAAAAGAACCTCCTGGATGACCAGAACCAGCCGAAGAAGTTCCTCTAATTACCAATTTGCGGGCCTTGAGAACATTTTTCTTTATTTGATAGTAATTAAGCCCCATGCTTGTTCCATACCTAGTGAAATTTAATAAAAATCTACTTCTACAAAATTTTAATCTGATCGAATATTATTAAAAATATGAATCAGAATCTAAGTTTCCCAATTGTTGTTTATGATAACCAATGTTATTTGTGTGTAAAATTTGCAAAAATTGTCAGTTTTGTGGCAGGAGGAAAGATTACCATGATAGGTCATTATTCTGAACAAGGAGAAAACATAAGAAAGCAGATTCTAGACGAAACTGCACTTGACATGTTTTGGTTTATTGATAAAAAAACAGCATATGGTGGACGAGCAGCATTGTTTCCTTTGTTAAAGTCCATATTATTTTCAAAAAGAAAAACTGCAAGTAAAATCAAAGTAAACTCTACTTCGAAAGTATATTGTAAAAACAGCAAAGCAGTTTTTTTAAGGTCGGCTAGTCTAATTTGTAATAGCAAAAAAATCAATCATAGTACAAACATAGAAAAGACTTAGGTGTTATACTAAATTCCAATCATGGGATTTTCATATTAAATTCATAATAGAAGATTACACTTAGGTTTTAATACCCTATCATGTGAGTTTGGTTAGTGGCAGAAAGAATTACTGTAATGCTTGATGAAGAAATTGTAAAAAAGATAAGAACCCGACAAGCAAAAAAGATCAAAGAGACTGCATCATCAGTTAGCTTTTCGTCTGTTCTAAACGAAGTTCTTCAAGAATGCAATAAGCTATAATATCATAAATCTAAATAACGCCTCGTAATTACAAATTTTAGATGAAAATAAGAGCTGTTCAGTCTGAACCTTTCAAAACTAGAACAGAGATGCTTTGTGGATTTGTTTTTGAAGGCAAAAAGGAAGTTTTAGGATTATCAAAAATAGACAAGAGTATATCTCATGACATTGTTCAATCAATAAAAGACATTGAAGGTAAGTTGGGCAAAATAGCAGTAGTTCCAATTAGTAAAAATCAACCTCAAAGACTTTTGATCACAGGTCTGGGCAAACACAAAAAGATGAATAACGATACTATCAGATTTGCATCCGGAAAAATAGCACAAAAAGCAAGAGATTTGCATTTAAATGAATTTACAGTAATATGCCCTCCAAGTTCTATTTTGAAGCCAGAAGAAGCAGTATCTCAAATAATTGAAGGTTGTAAATTATCTTTATACAAATTTGAAGATTTCAAATCAAAAAAAGAAAACAAGATTCCAAATCTGACCATAATTGTTCCAAAACATCCCAAAATCTCAAAAATTATACAGACTGCTGAAGCTATTTCTGATGGTGTAAATTATGCAAAAAGTTTAGCCAATTTACCACCAAATCAGTGCCCTCCTAGCAAATTAGCAGAAATTGCAAAAAAACTAGCTGAAAAAAACAAAATGAAGTGTAAAATAATTCAAAAAAGTGAACTAAAGAAAAAAGGGTTTGGTGGAATAACAGCTGTAGGTCAAGGAAGTAAAAATGAACCAAAGTTGATCATTTTAGAATACAAGCAAGGAAAATCAAATGAAAAACCAATTGTAATTGTTGGAAAGGCAGTCACTTTTGATACTGGTGGAATATCATTGAAACCTGGTGAAAAAATGGATGAGATGAAATTTGACAAGTGTGGTGGATGTAATGTCTTTGGAATTATGAAAGCTATTTCTGAATTAAAGTTACCAATGAACGTAATTGGAATTATTCCATCAGTTGAAAACATGCCAGGTGGAGAATCATATAGGCCAGGTGACATTATTAGATTGTACAGTGGAAAAACAGCTGAAATACTAAACACAGATGCAGAAGGCAGGTTAATACTTGCAGACGCAATTTCTTACGGGGAAAAACATTATTCGCCCAAAACAATTATCGATTTTGCTACTCTTACCGGAGCATGTATAGTTGCATTAGGAAATAATGTTGCAGGGGTTGTTTCAAATGACGACAGTCTTGCTGGAAAAATTGCAGAATCATCTGAAAGGACCGGAGAACAGGTTTGGAGATTACCATTAAATGACGACTATATGGACATGATAAAATCAGAGGTTGCGGATATGAAAAACATGGGAATCGGAAGAGCTGCAGGAACAATAACTGCGGCAGCTTTTTTGAAAAACGCAGTGGAAAAAACTCCCTGGCTTCATTTTGATATTGCAGGGGTTGCTTGGAAACAGCAAGCCACAAAGACAAAACCTTACAACTCACAAGGTGCAACAGGGTTTGGTGTTAGGATAGTTTTGGATTATCTACAACGCCTCTAAATTATCATATTTGAAAATTTATTCTCATATTATTATAGAAAAAAGATTGTAATCCTGTATGACCAAAGAAAAACAATGTGACTGCAACGATGTACACCATACAGGTCACGATGTTATTCACTACAAGCACATAGACGGACAATGCATTCATCCAGACGGGTTCATGCATGACATAGGTGGAGAGGATTGACCACAGAAAATGCCATCATGAGATTAAATGATCTTATCATGGAAAGAGAAGAGTTAGTTAAATTGATTCAAAAAGAAATGAAATACAACATATCAAAGGATGCAAAGACTAGCGTAATATCAACTGTGGATTTTTTAAATGATGAAATTGCTACCTTGAAAGATATACTAGATGAGCTAAACTAGTAACCACGACTATTTCTATCGGGTTTGTCAACATTAGGATTTCTAAACCCATGTTTTTCCATCATATGATTCAGAAAGCGAACATCATCAGAAAATTGTTGGCCACACACAGAACAGTTTACCATTTTAATCATTATTGGATTTATGTTTATCAACAAGGTCTAAAGTGGTCTTGATAATTTTTTCATGATCACTGTCTGGATCAGTACTAATCAGAATTAGATTTTTGTTATCATATGGTACAGTAATGTGTTTGACTTTTTCAAATTCAGTCATAGAATACTTTTCTTTTCCCATTTTATGTGCCAAGTTTTGGAAAGAATCCCATCTTTGTGCACTATAATGAAATGACATCTTTGACTCAGATGTACTTAGAAGTTTGTCTGATAATACATTATGCCCGCCGCCTATGATATCTCCATTACGTCCCAACACTCCTGAGAATCGAATTTTTGTATCAATTGCCATAATTTCATTGCAGAATTTATTAAAATCCATAAAAAAATTCCTATGGTAGGCATATTAAAAGATACAATTACGATTGTGAAAATTGAAAAATGCCAGCACTGTTGCTTCCCAAGAGCTCTCGCATCTTAGTAGCACAACAGCGACGTCAGGTTTGACTTCCAAGTTCGGAAAGGGATTGGGTCGCACCCTAACGCTATGGCCGGCTTGTAACAGAATGATATTTTCTTATCTATTAAGGTAACTCTGAGAAACTGCAAAGAGGATATAAAACTAGGATCTAGCAAGTTACGATATGACACATAGAGTAGCAGTTTTAGACAAAGATTTGTGCCAACCAAAAAAATGTGGTTTAGAATGTATAAAATATTGTCCTGTTAACAAATCGGGTGCAGATTGTATAGTAATTAGCGAAGAGTCAAAAAAGGCACAGATCGATGAGAATCTTTGTAATGGTTGTGGTATTTGTGTAAAAGTATGTCCATTTGATGCAATTACGATTGTGAATTTAGCATCAGAGTTGGCAACAGATAAAGTTCATCAATATGGTCCTAACTCATTTAGATTATACAGACTCCCCACCCCAAAAAAAGGGGAGGTAGTTGGGTTACTAGGAAGAAATGGTATGGGAAAAAGTACCGTGGTAAACATTCTTTCTGGAAATCTAAAACCAAACCTCGGAAATTATGAAGAACCGCCAGATTGGGATGAAATATTAAAGTACTACAGTGGAACTGAGTTAAAAGCACATTTTGAAAAGATCAAACAAGGTAAAATTCGCGCCTCAATTAAACCACAGCAAGTCTACAACGTCGCAGAAGCTTTTGACGGAACAGGAAAAGAATTAATCAGAAAATATGATGAAAGAGGGGTTGCAGATGAGTTAATTGAAGAGTTGGGTCTTCAAAATTCAGTAGATCAAAACCTCAAAGAGTTAAGTGGAGGAGAGCTTCAAAGAATTGCTGTTGCTGCAGCTGCATCAAAGGATGCAGAGTTTTATTTTTTTGACGAACCATCATCGTACAACGATGTATTTCAAAGAACCGGTGTTGCAAGAGTAATTCAAAGTTTAGCAACGCTAGGAAAAAGCGTAATGGTAGTAGAACATGACCTTACTTTACTTGATTTTCTAAGTGACTATATTGAAGTTCTTTACGGCGAACC
Source organism: uncultured Nitrosopumilaceae archaeon (assembly GCA_964460675.1). Taxonomy (GTDB): domain Archaea; phylum Thermoproteota; class Nitrososphaeria; order Nitrososphaerales; family Nitrosopumilaceae; genus CAYWRD01. The sequence continues at coordinate 6,108 of CAYWRD010000018.1, read as the reverse complement.
TGCAGCATATGGAATTGTGTCAAGTGTTTTATCTACCAAAATTGGAATCAATGTGTTCTTGGATGGGTATTTACCAACTGAAAACGTTAGATTCCGAGACAAAAAATTTAGTTTTGATGTTTCATCAAAGGCAGAAGAATTCCAAGAAGGAGAGGGGATAATAAGATATCCAAGGTTGGAAAAAAAATATTCTAAATTTTCAGTAACCATAGAACCTGGAAAAGTCAGCAAGGGCGAAGTCTTAGGAATTATGGGAGCTAACGCACTAGGAAAAACTACAATGATGAAAATTCTTGCAGGCGTGGAGAAACCAGATGTAGGAGAGGTAGACAAGAAAGTCAAAATTGCCTACAAGCCACAATATTTGCAAAATGATATTGACATTGAAGTAGTATCTCTTCTAGACAAAGCAAATGAAAATCCAATTGAAGGAAGTATAGAAGAAGAGCAGATAATAGATCCATTAAAAATCAAAAAACTTTACAATAAATCTGTAAAAAATCTGTCAGGAGGAGAACTTCAAAAGGTTGCAGTAGCAGCATGCCTTTTACAGAAGGTAGATTTGTATGCACTTGACGAACCATCAGCGTTTTTAGATGTTGAAGATAGAATAGCTGTGGCAAAGTTTTTACAAAAATTTGTTCGATCTTTTGGAAAATCTGCCATAATAATTGATCATGATCTTCAATTAATGGATTTAATTTCAGACAAAATTGTTATTTTTGAGGGAAACTCCGGGTTGAAAGGACATGCTACCGAACCCTTACCAAAAGCAGATGCTATGAATCAATTTTTGAAGTCATTAGATATGTCATTTAGAAGAGATGAGAAAAGCATGAGGCCAAGAGTTAATAAAATTGACAGTAGATTAGACAAACACCAAAAAGCATCTGGTAATTTCTATTACAAAAATTGACTCGAATGTTAAAAGAGGCACTAAGAGACATCCTCACTACACAAGAAAGTAATGAATTGATTTCAGCATTCGATCAGATAGGTGATATCATAATTGTCCGAATACCTGACGCGTTGTTATCAAAAAAAAAGAAGATAGGCGAAGCGTTACTCAACGAGGTAAAGGTTGCAAAAAGTGTATTCTATCAGGCATCAGACGTCAAAGGCGATTTTAGAACAAGAAAATTAGAGATCTTAGCCGGAGAGGATAAAACAGAAACAGAATACAAGGAACACGGATGCAGGTTTATAGTAGATGTAGAAAAGGCTTTTTTTTCTCCCAGACTATCCACAGAAAGACAAAGGATTGCTTCCTTGACTAAAAATGGAGAGACCGTAATCAACATGTTTGCAGGTGTGGGCATGTTTTCAATAATGGTAGCAAAGGCAAAAAAATGCAAGGTCTACAGCATAGATGTTAATCCAGTTGCGTCAAAACTATGTGAAAAAAATATCAGACTAAACAAGCTAAAAGGCGAGGTAATTTCAATTAATGGTGATGCTGCAAAAATAATTTCAAACAAACTCCAAGATACAGGAGACAGAGCCCTAATGTTACTTCCTGAAAGATCAGATGATTTTTTAGAATCTGCAATTTCTGCAACAAGAAATGGTGGAACTATCCACTATTATTCACATATTCACGCAGACAAAAAATCAGAGGCAGGAAAACTTTCTGAAGAACATTTCTTGAGTGTGACGCCAGTACAAGCTGAAATTCTAGGTTCAAAAATTGTGAGAGCGGTAGGGCCTAGATATTATCAAACAGTAGTTGATGTAAAAATTTCTAAATAATTATTCTTCATCAAAACTAATTGAGGCAGGAGTTCGTTTGGTAGTTGCCATAGTGTAGCCAATCCATGCTATAACACCTAAAATTGCACCTACAATCATCAGTACAGATAACTGCATTATGATTGGGCTCCATTCAGATAACATTAAGAGATATGCGTAAAGAAAGAATCCACCTATACAAAGAATAAATATTACAATTCCTGTAGATTTTCGTTTATCCATTTGGCAGAATTTTTTATTCTGACTTATTATTTGTTTGAGTTAATCTAGCTCAATTGCCATAAGATAAGCATCTTCACCGTCACGGTAGTATGCTTTTAATTGTTGTTTTATTATAAATCCAAGTTTTTCATATAGTCTTACTGCATCAGTATTACTACACCGCACTTCCAAATACAATTCATCACATTTTCTAATCTTTACACCATTTAGTGCCTCTTCAACTAAAATTTTGCCAATACCTCTATTTCGAAATTCTGGCAATACTGCAACAGACACAACATGACCTTTTTTAACAAATCCTAATTTTTTAAAATTAGAAAAACCATATTCTGTTTTACACATTATATATCCAGCATGAACACCATTTACTTCAGCTACTATGAATGCCTCAGGCAATTCTGCAAGTAGACTTTCGTAAAAATAATCTGAATAATGTTCAGGAAGTGTTTTTAGGTTAATTTCCATTACTGGTATAAGATCACTTTGTTCAGCTCTACGAAACACACAATCTCCGGACTCTCTAAGAATCACTTGCATTACAAAATAGCACTGATTTCAAATATTTAATTTTAAACCGCAAAGGCATTTAATGCAAAAGATATAGCCAGATAATACATGAGCAATCCCACCCAAGAAGATGTAATAACTCTAGTAAATTCTATGTTTGAAGTAGAAGACTATACTAAAACCCTCTATGCATTAGAATTTAAGATAGGCGATATAGATTTTAAAACCAAATTTGAGGAATTGGCAAGAAAGCTTGAAGGGATTAGCTATGCATGTAAATTAGAACAAATGCCCGATGGTAAATACATAATAATTCAAAGATTTGCGCCAAAGAAACAAAACAGGATTCTCAATGCATCTTGGACTCCAAGAATATTGTTTGCAGTAGTTGTTGGATTTGTGATGGTAGATGGGTATTTTCGTACAGTGGGAACTAATGCAATTGTAGATATTGGAGACCCATTTCAAATGGCAGTAATTTACACTTTATCTCTTTTAGGAATATTAGGAATTCATGAATCAGGGCATTTAATTGCTGCAAAAATACACAAGCTCAATACTACTTGGCCATACTTTATTCCAGGACTTCCAATAATTGGAATTCCAACATTTGGTGCATTTATTCAATCTAGAGGTCTTACTATTAATCGAGAAATTCTATTTGATGTTGCAATAGCAGGACCAATTGCTGGATTAATTGTTGCAATAATTGTTGCTTTGTATGGTGCATATACTGCACCAGTTATTGATGCGGACATGGCATCTCAGTTATTTGAAGACGGTAATTTGGTAGAATTTTCTTTTGGCGAACCACTATTTCTTACTGCAGCATTAGCTGTATTTGGCAAGGGAGGAGAAGGACAAGAAGTAATTCTAACTCCAATATTGTGGGCGTCTTGGATTGGTTTTTTAATTACTTTTTTGAATATGCTTCCTGCATGGCAGCTAGATGGCGGTCATTTAGCAAGAACACTTCTTGGTGCAAAACTTCACAGATATGCAACTTATGGTAGCATGGCAATATTGGTGTTGTTAGATTATTGGTTAATGGCCATTTTGATTTTAATTCTTAGTAGTAAGAATCCAAGTGCCACACCACTTGATGACGTATCTCCATTAACAAAAAATAGAAAGCTTGCCTATATTGGAATAATAGTTTTAGCTGTTCTTTGTGCACCATTACCAAATGGGTTACTACCTTAGTAACAATCTAGCACCGTCTGAAACTACTGCCACCTTTTGTCTAGAACCCTGAGTTTTTAAGATATAATCCATTGCATATTTTATTCCAGGTAATGGAATTAGATCTAATTTTTTGACATAAAATTCTGGCAGAATAGATACCAGTCCTATCTGAAAGTTTTTTTGTATTTCTGATAAAAATAACAAATCTTCCATTCCGTGAATATATTTTGAAGGATTACGTAATTGTTCAATGCTTAATCTACCTTCAATAAATTGTTGTAATGCCTCAGATCCAAGACCAGATCTACATTCTGCTACCAATATTGCTAAACCACCGTTTTGAATAGCAGAACTACAATTCCATAACGAAGAAAGTGATTTTCCTAAATTGTCATTGCTAGAATTTTTACCGGTGCTAATAATCATTGATTTATGTTTTCCAACATCTTTTATTGCAAATGACTCCATTGATTTGTAAAGTTCGGCAGTTTGTGATGGATGACCTATGGAAAAATCAACAATGCCTTTTGAATTGGCTACAATTTCAATTGCGTGAATGTCAAAATTATCAGAAAACTTCTTGGCTTCATCAAAACTTTCAGATGTTTGGCCAGGTGAAGGAAAGTTATCTTTTCGTTTTGCATATGCTGCTAGCATGTTTTCTTGACCAAATTTTTTGATTAATCTAGTAGCGATTGTTTCATACCCAAATAACCCATCTAGTTCAATCTCACCTAAAAATACCAAACTAGAATTAGATATGTTTGATTCATCAAACTCGTCAATAGAACTTCCCTCAGGAAGTCCTGCTTTTACTGATTTCATTATTTGTTTATTAGCTAAAATCTTTGGAAATGGTGCAGATTTTTGTTCACATAGTGTAAATAACGATGAAATTATTTTTTGTACAGCCCTAGAATTATGCATCACAACAAGCTCCATTGGGTTTGAGAGATCAATAGTTCCTAGTTTCTCTGAGATTACTTGATCTTCAATGGTTTTACCTTCAGAATCAATTTTTTGATCTAGATTTTCGGCTCTAATGTCTAAAACTACGTCAGTTACACCATAATTTAACCAGATTTCAGGCACAGTTAAACTATAACACAAACCAAAATAAATCCAGTGTAGTGAATTTTGGTATGGAATTTGTAAAAGAATTTGCAACATTTTTACATCAAAATAAGATAATAAAATTTGGAGATTTCACTTTAGCGAGTGGAAAAAAGAGCTCATATTATGTGGATTTAAGATTGGTTCCAAGCTTTCCCCATGAATTCAGAAAGATGATAAAAAATCTGCAAAGTAAAATTGCCGATACATCTGGACTAGATAATTTTGATGCAATAGTATCTGTCCCTACAGGAGGTCTAGTCATAGCATCAGCTCTAGCAATTGAGACAGTAAAACCGTTAATTTATGTCAGAAACAAAGCAAAAGATTATGGAACTTCAAAATTAGTAGAAGGTAAAACTCATCAAGGAATGAAAGTTCTGATGATAGATGACGTTGCTACTACAGGTGGTTCAATTGTAAATGCCATTAAAGCACTAAAAGAAGAAAAAATAATGATAAGTGATGCATATGTAATTGTTAATAGGATGGAGGGAGCAGACACTGCTCTTAAGGATCTAGGAGTAACAATGTATTCATTGATCGATGTAATGGAGATAACAAAAGCATTACATGAGCAAAAAATCATTGATGACTCTATTTTAGACAGGGTTAAAAAGCAGATTAATCAATAAAATTTTTGGCAGCTCAGACAAATGCCTTCACATCATTTTTCAGATATAACTCTGATTCTTCATTGCGGCCATTGTTATATTGCCGTTCTTGTTTTAAAACTAATTGAATCATTATGGGCCCGATGGGCTTCGATCCCATGGCTCACCGATTATGAGTCGGTTACTCTACCAAGCTGAGTTACGGGCCCTAGAAAAATTGGGTTTTACCTTAGGTATAAAATGTTATGAAGATTAACAGTATGTCTCATAACAACTATCAAGTAACAGGTTTTGAGCAGAAATTGACTTGTCTGCAATCTCTATTAACTCATCTTGATTTATTGTAGAGTTTTCTATTATGTTTCTCCAAGCTGCTGCATGTCTTATGTCAGCTTCTGTATGTAGTTTAAAGTATTCAGTTGCATCCTCAGTTGTGATATCATAAAACTCTGCCAAACCATCTAGTTTGGTTTGACTAATTTTTGGAATTTCTTTTTCAAATGCATACATTGCACAAGCGCCACCCTCATAGGTATTCATAAGAGAATCCAAATCAGATACGGCCTTTTTGGTTTTTTCTAATCCTTCATATTGTAATAATTCATCTTTGGGTATTCCTAATGCATTTGCAAATTTAATCCATGGTTCAATATGATCTGACTCTTCTTGTTGGTTTTCAATTAATTCTGATACGACTGACTGAGGTGCCTTGTCAATA
>CAYWRD010000017.1:0-18473 GCA_964460675.1 uncultured Nitrosopumilaceae archaeon | reverse complement strand
AAATGCCTTTTTGATATTCTTTACAGTGTTAATTGCATTTTCACTGTGGCCATGAGCTATATCTACTACAAGAACATCAACTTCGGCCTCTAACAAGGATTCGGCTCGTTCCATAAAGTCACCCTTTACTCCAACTGCTGCACCAACCAAAGGTCTTCCCTTGGAGTCTTTTGATGCCATTGGGTAATCCTCAATGTTTTTGATGTCCTTTGATGTTACCAATCCCTTTACTTTTCCAGATTCATCTAAAAGCGGAAGTTTCTCTATTCTGTTTTCATGCAAGATTTCTTTTGCACGATCTAGTCCTACTCCTATCTTTGCAGTTACCACTTCTTTTGTCATCACATCCCTGACTAGTTTGGAGGTATCTGTTTCAAACAAAAGATCTCTGTCAGTCAATATTCCAACTAGTTTGGAATCAGAATCAATTACTAACAATCCAGATATTCCCATATCATCTGCATATCTGATGGCCTGAGCAATTGTTTTGTCAGGGCTAATAGAATATGGGTTTTCAATCATGACGCTTCCGGATCTCTTTACTCTCTGTACCTGTTCGGCCTCTTCTTTTATAGTCAAAAACCTGTGAATTATTCCGATTCCTCCTGCTCGTGCAATGGTTACTGCCATAGATGATTCCGTGACAGTATCCATGTTTGCACTCACAAACGGAATGTTGATTGATATATTACGAGATAGTTTTGTGCTAAGATCAGTTTGAGCTCTAGATGTAATATCAGAGTATTTAGGTACAAGAAGAACGTCGTCGAAAGTAAAGCCTTCTCTAAAGTCCAATGAAACCTTTTACAGAAGGAAAAAAATTGATTATAAGCCTTTGTGTCTGTCTGCCAGTTTGCTTGCCATTAAAACTGCTTGTTTTGTTTCAAGTACATTATGAGTACGTATTATATCGGCACCATTTATCACCGATATGGCTTCTGCTGCTATAGAGCCAAACAATCTATCTTTTGGGTTTTCTTTTCCCAGAATTTTTCCTACAAAAGACTTGTTTGAAACAGATACCAATATTGGAAATTTTTGTTTGATCTTTTTTAGGTTCGTTATAATTGATAGATCTCGATCCTGCCAATCTGATTTTATCTTTGTAAAGAATGGGCCAGTACCTGATTGTCTAAAAAATCCAATAGAAGGATCTAAAACAATACGTGTTTGAGGGATTCCGGCTCTTTTAGCTATAGTGACACTTTCTTTTAGAAGGGTTCTGGTATTGGAGTAATTTCCAGATACTGGTCTTTTAGAGTATGCACACAAAACTAATGATGGCATGTATTTTGAAATGACATCAATCATTTTCTTGTCATATTTCAATCCAGTAATGTCATTTAGGATTTCAACGCCTGACTCCAATGCATTTTTTGCAACAAAGCTTCTGCATGTATCAACAGATATTGGAAGATTAGACGAGTTTTGGATTATTTTTACAGCATCAGTTACACGTTTTGATTCTGTCTTTTCTGATACTATTGTTCTAAGATATGGTGCAGTAGACATGCCTCCAACATCAATAATATCTGCACCATCGGATTCCATTTTCTTTATTGTATCTCGAATTTTTTGCTTAGTTGTTTTAATGGAGTCTTTGTAGAATGATTCAGGACTAGTGTTTAATATTCCCATTATTAGAACCGGGTTCTTTTGCCCAACGGGTATATTTCCTAATTTATTCACATAATTTATGACAAAGCATACTAATTTGAGTGATATGACCATTACTGGCTGGAACTCAAAGTATTCAGAGATAGTTCGGGAGTTTGGGTACAGCAAACATCAAGATCTCAAATCAGCTAAAATTTTGGATTCAATTTTGAGCAATCCCATACCCATCAAGACATTAAAAGACAAAATACAAGGAAAAACAGTTTTTGTAATAGGCGCAGGTTATTCTCTTTCTAATTCATTTGAGGTTTTAAGAAAACACAAAAAGGTAATCAAGATAGCAGCTGACACTGCACTAAAACCATTATTGCAAAATAAAATAAAACCAGACATAGTTATCACAGATCTTGATGGAGATGAAGAGTCTCTAAAAAAATTAGTAGACACAAAAACAATATTTGTGGTTCATGCACACGGAGACAATCTATCAAAAGTTAGTTTTGCAACAAATTTTAAAAATTGCATAGGAAGTACTCAGACAAAACCAGTTGGAAAGATCAGAAATTTTGGCGGATTTACAGATGGAGACAGAGGAGTGTTTTTGGCAAGCCACTTCCAAGCAGAAAAGATCATTTTGTTTGGTATGGATTTTGGAAAGAGAATAAGCCGGTTTTCAAATACAAAACCATCTGAAAGACAAGTCAAGATAAAGAAGCTAAAAAAAGCTAAAGAACTTCTAGAATGGCTAGCTTGCAAATCTAGATCGGATCTATACACTACATCCAGTAAAATAAACGGCTTTGAAAAAATCTCAAAAGACAGATTAGATATTATAATTACCTAGAATGCATTTAATACGGATATAATAATAAAACAAAACATGAAGTTTTCTGATGAGCAGGTACGCGATATTGTTTCACTAAAAGAACAGATTCTTAGTCAAATTAATGAGCATCAAAAACAAATAGACATGCTAGAAAAAAATCTTTCAGTATTAGATTCCATTCTAAAGCAATCAAGCTTTACAAAGGCATCATCGCTTAGCAAAAAAACTCCAAAGCCAGAAGAACCAAAACCTGCAGAAAAATCTATTCCAATCACTAAAGGGAGTGGAGGAGAAGTTATTGCCAACGCCTACGTTACGCCTGAGCAAGTATCAATTGTTCTAGATGAAAGTGTTGGAATAGATGCCGAAACTCCGCCTTTCAAGTCATTTTTCTTAGATAGAATAATTGGAGAGATGAAGCGAAAAGATTCACAAGAAGCAAATGTTGGAAACATTTCAAATGAATCAATAATTGATTATGTCATTAACAAAAATGGTTCAAACATCAGAGAGATAATCATTAAAAATTACAGAGAAAAAGAAAGAATTAATGAAATCATCAACACTGCTGGCTGGTCATTAACAAGAATGCTAGAAAACACCAGAAAGTGATTGTATGGACAAAATTCTTGTGCTAGATTTCGGATCCCAGTACAGTCATTTGATATGCCGAAGAATTAGAGAATTTTCAGTATATGCAGAGTTAGTTCCTTATGACATTTCGCTGGAGGAGTTAAAAAAACACAATCCAAAGGGGATTATTTTTTCTGGTGGTCCATCGAGCGTATACAAACCAGATGCGCCGCTACCAGAAAATAAAATCTTTGAGTTGGGACTACCATTACTTGGAATTTGTTACGGTCATCAATTAATTGTAAACAAGTATGGGGGAAAAGTAAAACGGGCAAACAAAGAGTATGGTTCATCATTGCTAAGCATAGACAACGATCAAGACTTGCTTAGTGGCATAGGCGAGTCTGTTCGTGCATGGATGAGTCATGGAGATGAAGCAGAACAAATTCCTGAAGGCTTCAAAATAATAGGTCATACCGAAAGTGCAAAAGCAGCTGCAATTGCATCAGAAGAAAATTCAGTCTATGGAATACAATTTCATCCAGAAGTAGTACATACTGAACAAGGAAAAGAAATCCTCAAGAATTTTGTCTTAAAGATATGTAAGGCAAAACAAGACTGGACAATGGAGGCATTCATAGATGATGCCGTAGAAAAGATATCAAAAATTGAGGGCAATGTATTGTGTGGAGTAAGTGGAGGTATTGACTCTACAGTTGTAGCATTATTAATTGACAAAGCTATAGGAGATAGACTAAAGTGCGTATTTGTAAATAATGGCGTTTTACGCCTAGATGAAGAAAAAGAAATTGAAGACATGTTCAAAAATAATTTCAAAGTCAATTTCAATTTGATTGATGCTTCTGAGGAATTTTTAGGTAATCTAAAGGGCATATCAGATCCTGAAGAAAAAAGAAAGATAATTGGAAAAGAGTTTATTCGTGTATTTTCTGATTTTGCTGAAAAAAATGGCCCCTTTGATTGGTTAGCACAAGGAACTTTGTATCCTGATGTGATTGAAAGTGGAGTTTCAAAGGGACCTGCTTCTGTAATAAAGTCCCATCATAATGTAGGGGGGCTTCCTGAAACACTGAATTTGAAAATATTAGAGCCTCTAAGAGAATTGTACAAAGACGAAGTAAGAGAGGTGGCAAAAATTTTAGGAGTTCCAAACAAATTATTTATGAGACATCCCTTTCCAGGTCCCGGTCTTGCAGTACGAATTATTGGCGAAATTACACCAAAAAAGCTGGAAATATGTAAAGTAGCCAGCAAAATTGTAGAAGAAGAACTAGTCAAGGCAGAACTGTTTGACAAAGTCTGGCAAGCTTATGCAGCAGTAGGTGATGACAAAGCAGTAGGAGTTGTTGGCGATGAAAGAAAATACGGCAATATTGTTATGGTCAGGGTAGTTGATTCCATTGATGCAATGACTGCTGATTGGACAAGACTCCCTCATGGAATATTAGAGAAAATAAGCAATAGAATTACAAACGAAATAGAAGACGTTACATGGGTGACATATGCAATATCTAGTAAACCTCCAGCAACAATAGAACCACAGTAATTTCCATTATTTTGCCTTAGGATTTATTATTGAGGTGTTAAAAAACCCAGCAATGGATCACCAAAAGGTTTGTGATGACATAATCAAATTAGATAATAAAATAAGATATGTGGCAACTTATGATTACGGCGAATTACATGAAAAAACACGCCCCAATCTCAAAAGTTATCTAACAAAAGAAGAAACTGAAACTTCGCTTTCTCAAGCAGTATACAGATGGTCCACAAGAAAAAAGACTGCAGGCAAAATCGGCAAGCCAATTTATGCCCTAGCAAAGTATGAAAAAATTTATCGAATAACAGTTCCTATTGCAGGTGCAGGATTGATTCTAGTAAGTACAGATATTGATGCAGACATCATTTCGGTTTTAGACAAATTATTTGAGTACACAAGCAAGTTTTCTGAGTAATCATACCTGAAACTCGACAAGTTGTTTTAATACAAACATACCATAATAGATTCATGGTTATAATAACTCAAGACATTATTGATTTTATTGAAGACCAAGGAGTATTCGTAGTAGGTACTGTTGGAGGAAATATTGTGAATGTGTCTCCAAGAATTTTCTTTGTCGTCGAGGAAGACAGAATTTACTGGCTAGATTTTTTTAAACACAAATCATATAGAAATTTTCAAACAAACCCATGGATAACCATAGCAGTTTTCAACAAAGAACATCTCAAAGGATATCAATTCAGAGGAACGGTAAGTTTCATTACAGATGAGCCAACAAAATCAGAGATTCAGGACTCGATAATAAACAAAGTAACTAAATCAAATCCTAGCGAAAAAATCAGAAAACTAAGTAAAAAAGATGCCCAAGTAATCATGTTTGAGCCAAAGGTATGTTATTCCTTGAATCCTGAAGAATATTCTGATATGTGTATTGGCTCAGATGTTGATTCAACTCAAATGATGAAAACAGACTAGTCAGGCAACATAGCAGCACCAAAAACTCCTGCAGAATCACCCAACTTGTTTTTTAAAATGGGAGTGTCAACATAATCAGAAAATACTTTTTGATAGACAGAATATTTTCCTTCATCGTACAAAAAATCAATATTAGATAGTCCTCCACCTAGAACTATTGCATCAGGATCCAAAATATCAATGACGTTTGCTAATGCATATCCAAAATTATCAAGAAATTCATTTTTCCATTTAATCATTATAGGATCTGATTTTTTGACAATGTCAGCAAGCGACATATGGGTTTGGCTCATTTGGTACCATTTTTTTTCTAGTGCAGGTCCACTAATGTATGTCTCCACACAGCCTCTTTTTCCACAATAGCAGGGATTTCCGTTTCTGTGCAGTGTATGATGGCCCCATTCACCGGCTATGTTGTTGCGTCCAGTATGCAAATTTCCATTAACAACTAAACCTCCACCTACTCCGGTTCCCATAATAACACCAAAAACAACATTGAATCCTTTGGCAGCTCCCATAGTACATTCTGCTATGGAAAAACAATTGGCATCGTTTTCCATTGAAATTTTTTGGTTAAATTTTTTTTCTAGATCTTGTTTTAGTGGTTTTCCTATTAATGATTGGGTGTTACTGTTTTTTATTAATCCAGTTTTTTTTGAAATTGTTCCAGGCGTACAAATTCCTACAGAAAATTCCGATACATTCTCAGTCAGAGAACACGATAAAGAAAAAATAGACTCTAGTATAGAATCATAATCATCTTTTGGCGTAGCAATTCTTTTTCTGTTAATTACATTAAGAGAGGAATCTAGTAAAATTGCTTCAGTTTTAGTACCACCAAGATCGATTCCTAATCTATACAACTAATTATTTTAGAGAAATTGTTATGATTTAGTTTTATCCCATTGGTGGTCCGCCAGCTCCACCGCCAGAACCACCTGAACCGCCGCCAACTGAGATAACATCGTCAATTCGAAGTATCATACAAGCAGCTTCAGTTGCTGATTTTACAATCTGTTCTTTTACTACAACTGGCTCTACTACATCTATTGCAAGCATATCTGCAATTTTGGTATTTTTAGCATCAATTCCAGTCCATTTTCGTCCTTGGTTTTGTTTTGCTCGTAGATTAGCCATTGTATCAATTGGATCCATACCTGCATTTTCGGCAATGGTAAGTGGAATAGTTTCAAGTGCCTCTGCATATTTTTTGATTGCTAGTTGTTCACGTCCATCAAAGCGGTCAGCCCACTCCTAGAGGAGACTTGCAACAAATGCCTCTGGGGCTCCTCCACCTGCAACTATTGCAGGTTTTTCAATTACATCTTTGACTACCATTAAAGAATCATGAATAGAACGATCCACCTCATCTACGACTCTTTGTGAACCTCCACGTAACAGTATAGTAACTGATTCAGCATTTCTGCATCCTTCAATGAACACCCACTTGTCTGATTCAACTTTCTTTTGATGAACCAAATCAGCGCTACCAAGATCTTTTTCTGTTAAATCATCTAGATTAGAAGTAACTCGGCCTCCTGATGCTTTGCCAAGTTTAATCATATCACTTTCCTTAACACGTCTTACAGCAAGAATTCCATTCTTTGCAAGATAGTGTTGTGCAATATCGTCAATACCTTTTTGACAAATCAAAACATTAGTTCCAACATCATGAAGTTTATCTACCATGCTTTTTAGCATTCTATTTTCTTCTTCTAAGAACATCTGCATTTGAGTAGGATCAGTTATTCTAATTTCTGAGCTCATCTCAGTTTTTTCTATTTCAAGAGCAGAGTTAAGTAATGCTATCTTTGCTTTTTCAATCTTAGTTGGCATTCCGCTGTGGACAATCTCTTTGTCAAGGACAATTCCTTTAACGAGTTGTGATGACTGAATGGAGCCTCCTGTTTTCTTTTCTACTTTAACATTATCTAAATCAACAGTGTAAGTATCACCATGTTTGCTTGTAATTTTTAGAATTGCATCTACTACTAGTTTTGACAATACATCGCTATCTTCAGATATTAGCTTTGATTGCATGCTTGTTTTGGCAATTTTTTCTAAAGATTCCTGATCATCTGGTTTAATCTTCTTGGATATTTCAGTATAGATTTCAAGTGCTTTGTCAGCTGCTGCTTGATAACCCTCCACAATTACGGAGGAATGAACATCTTTTTTGAGAAGCTCTTCTGCTTTGGCTAAAAGGGCTCCACCAAACACTACAGAAGAGGTTGTACCGTCACCTACTTCGTTATCAACGGTCTTTGATATTTCTACCATCATCTTTGCAGCAGGATGTTGTACATCAATTTCTTTGAGAATGGTCGCACCATCATTTGTAATGGTGACATCGCCTAACGAATCAACCAACATTTTGTCAAGGCCTCTAGGTCCAAGACTACTCCTTACTAGTTCTGCTACCATTTTTGCAGCAGTGATATTGTTTTGTTGGGCGTCTTTACCTTTTTGTTGTAATGCACTCTCTTTGAGTACAAGTACTGGACCTTGTGGTGTTTGTTGAATTGATGCCATTTAAGATTCAGCTCAATTGCCCTGAATCCCCCTTTTTAACATTACTTACTGGATGGGCTGCACATAAGATCGTTTTTTGACATCAACTATACCGTTGTATAGAATCCTAACTGAGGGAAGAGCCAGAAATGGCAAAAACAATGGAACAAGATGAGGACGTGGGAATTTACAACCAGAATCAACTATCGAATTGTTAATTTCCTCAAAGTTTTTTTCAACTTTTTCAAAGGAATCAGTGGATATAATCCCTCCAAATTTTAGAGGCAATGATGCAAAAACTTTTCCAGATTTAACAACGCAAAGACCGCCTTGATTTTTAATCAGATTATTTGCTGCCAAGCTCATATCACTATCATTAGAACCAATAACGATCAGATCATTTTCATGAAAACTCCAAGTAGATGCAAATGCTCCTATATCTGCACCAAAGTTTTCTAAAAATCCAACAGTATGCTTTTTTGAGCCATACGTTCTATCAAAAGCTGCAACTTTCCATATGTCTTTATCAAGGGAAGATAATACCTGACCATCTTTTGTTTTTAATTCGGCGCTTCCTATCTTAGTGATTATTTCGGTTTGAAGTGATATGGTATTTGCAGTAACTGACTTTTTGTTTGATTTTACAGCAAAATCTTTTGGCGATAACTTTTTTGTTTTTACTGTGTTTTTTATCCAGTTGGGTACTGGTTTTTTCTTCAAGGAAGCAACTATGCTACCATTAGATACTACAAGTTTTCCGCCAACAAAGACTTTGGAGGGTTTGAATGTTTTCAAGTTATCAAAAATCAAAATATCAGCTAATTTGCCTGGCGCAATTCCACCCAGATCTTTGTCCATGTTATAATAATCAAAAACATTTCTAGATGCCATTGCAACTGCAGATATTGGTTCTACACCAAGTTTTACAGCTTCTCTTACACAGTGATCAATATGACCATACTTGGTAATGTCAATTGGATCCAGTCCATCACTGCAAAACATCAATCTATTAAGAAAAGTTCCATGAGACAGTACTCTAGATACTATATCATTCAAGTCGCGACGGATTGAACCCTCCCTAATCATTATCCACATTCCCAGTCTTAATCGTTCCAATACCTGATCAAAATTGATGGGCTCATGACAAGACAGAATTCCAGATGAAGCATAAGCGCTTAGTTTCTTTCCACTAGCGCCTGCAGTATGTCCATTAATGATACAGTCAGCTTCTAACATTGAGGAAAGTGATTTCATAGTTTTTGGATCTCGAAGTGTAACCTTAGTCCAAGAAAATACTTCGCCCATTCCTAAAACATCAGAATTTTTTATTGCAGACTTTTCTTCGGATTGGGTAAGTGTTTTACTATGACTAAATTTTCTATCAACTGGCAACCCTCCTGGTACGACTTGAAAAATCCTAATCGGTAAGTTTTGTCCTTGTTTTAGAAATTCTTTGAATCCCTTGTAGCCACAAGTACTAACAATATCTATTGGATCTGAAAAAAGAGATGTAGTTCCACATAACAGAGATTTTTTTGCAAGTTCAGATGGCAAAACAAACTGATCAATGTGAACATGCGGATCTGCAAATCCCGGACCCACATACTTTCCTTTGATGTCAATAATTGTTGTTTTTGATCCAATTGTATGACTAGCATCAGCTCCAACATAGGCTATTCGATCTCTTACAATTGCGATCTCAGATCTTGGAATGATCTCATTGGTGTAAACAGAGATTAGAGAACAGTTTTTCAAAACAATGTCGGCTTTTTTTTTCTCCCATTGCTACTGAGTTTAGTCGAGAAATGGATTTGGACAGGCTTGGATTCACAAAAAATTCTATGATTTTGCGCCTATTATAGATTCAATGCTTAAATTACCGTGAAAATGGCTTAATCGATATGAACATTCCAAAGGTAGTCCGCAAGTACTGTCCTAAATGTAAAACTCACACTGAGCAAAAGATCTCAATTTACAAGGCCGGAAAGAGACGTGGGTCTGCCCGAGGAGAAAGACGACATGCTGAGCGTAAACAAGGATATGGTGGACAAAAATTCCCAAAGCTTGCAAAGCCAGCCAAAGTAACTAAGAAAGTTACCCCTATGTTGACTTGTACCTTATGTAAGAAGAAATTTAACAAGCAAGGCATTAGAATTAAGAAATTCGAGTTGGTGGCAGCATGAAAAAAGATCATATTGAGATTCCAAAGCCTGCAAGCAAATTCCAGAAAGTTAATTGTAATGAGTGTGGCGAGCAACAAGTAGTTTACTCACATGCAACCACATCAGTAGCATGCAATTCATGTGGAAATGCAATTTCTAGTTCGACAGGTTCTAAAGCAAAAATAAATGGCAAAGTATTAGGCAGTGCCGAGTAAGTCATAGTCCTTTTTTGTATTAAGGTTAAAGGCAATTCTTTTATCATCTATTATTACGTAATCTTCTGAAATTTCTTCAAAGTTTACTATCTTTTTTGAATTAATCAAAGATATGCCAGTATAATGACATTTGAGACCATCATATTCAATAAAAATATCAGAAGAAAGGCCCAGAGATTCTAGAAAGCCTTTCGTTACTAAAACAGAAGTCCATGTTTTGTTTTCATCATAATTTGAAACAATATTTTGAACAACTTCTTTATCTAAAAATGGTAAATCACCTGAAGTTACAAATACAGATTCATGCAGAGTTCTCAGTAAAGCATTTAGATCCTTAGCATATCCTTCTCCTAAAGTATCAAAAATATCTATTGAGTTTTCAATTAAGAGTTTTTTTGTATTAGGAGAGTTAGGGCTTGTAACAGATATAATTTTAGAAAAACATTCAGATTCTTTAAGAGCATCAACTACATGAAGAATCACAGGTTTTTTGTATTGCAGCAAGAGTTTTTCTTTAGGCAGAGACATTCTGCTCCCCTTACCACCTGCCATAACTACACCAATCATACAGATACAAAAACCAAAAGTGATGCTAGTCTAGTTAATTCATTTGTAGCTCCTAAAACATCTCCTGTAATTCCACCAAAACTCCTAGAAGACAATGCTACAAGAAAGATTGTTAGTGCTACTCCAACTCCAAAAATCAACATGCCTACAGAGCCACCAAGCAGCACAAGTAGCAGTATAGTGATTAATGATGCTGTTGCGAGTTTCTTCTTGTTTTTCATCAGTTCCACAAAAGGAGAGTTTGAGCCAAGAGAAGCAGACTGCCCTATACTTGCCATTAAAACCATTGAAAATTTTGCAAAAATCTCACTTAGTAAAATTGCTAAAAACAATTGATACCCTGTAGCTAGAGACAATGTAATTACAAGTCCTACCATATACAAGACAATTGAAACAATTCCTGCAGAACCAGTAGAAAGATCTTTCATTGCTGCTAACTTTTTTTCTTTAGTTCCTTTTACCATCAGTCCATCAGCAAAGTCAGCTAATCCATCGGTATGATGTATTCCTGTAACAACAGTAAGAGATGCGACTACTAACAAACTAACTATCAGAGGATCTAAAAAGAAAGATAAACCAAATCCTACAGAACCAACTAAAAGCCCGATAGCAATTCCAACAATAGGAAAAATGTACATGTATTTTGCAATTGTTTCAAGGTTTGAATGACTAGTAGGCAGAATAGTCAAAAATGAAAATACTGATCCAATTTCTTTAAGCATGAATCCACCATCCCAGATAACTTAACAAAATAATTGTGGGCATTACTACTATCATACTAAACAAAATACTAGTAGTTTTCATTAGTGAAATTGCAGATATTACATGTTGTTTAGACAGTGAAACATTTCCATCACCTAATGAATAATGATTAATTTTTTCAAATCTTGTTTCCAAAGCTCCTGCAATAGCTGCCATAGGATATCCTGCATTGGGACTCTGGGTTTTTTTACCATCTCTAATCATTATTTGGTAGGAATTTTTCCAGTTGTGTCCAAGTACAATGGCACTAAATATCATTATTAGGGCAGTAATTCTAGATGGCAAAAAGTTTAGAATGTTATCGCAGTTTGCACCAAACCATCCTATATTACTAAAGATATTATTTTTGTAGCCAATCATAGAGTCAATTGTGTTGATTACCCTGTATACCAATGCCCCTACAATACCAAATAATCCATAATAAAACAAAGGCGCAGTAATACCATCTACAGTATTTTCACTTATGCTTTCAATCACGCCTGAATAAACGTGGTTTTTATCTAAATTTTTGGTATTTCTTTTAACAATCATAGAAAGATGGTTTCTTGCAGAATCAAGATTGTCTTGTTCTAATGCTTCTATTACCCTAATAGCGTGACGCTCCATGCCCTTAATTGCGATAGTAGTTTTGAGAATTAAACCACCCACAACAATTGAAATAAGTAAATGTACATAATCAATTGTAATTAGATTAATTCCTAAATCCAACACAATAATTGAAAATCCTACAATGCTACTTACAGACAAAACCAACAGGGTCCCACCTAATTTTTCAACATATTTGGAATTATTTTTTGTTAAAGGCACGAGTTTTGAAATTAAGCTTCCTATCCATGCAGTTGGATGAAATTTACTTTTAGGATCACCAAAAGCAAAATCAATTACAAGGGCAAACAACAAGACTGAAATCGATTCAATAATCAATTTAGCATACCCTCAATTTTTTTCATGTTAAGGTTAGATTTTACGAGTTTGCAAAGTTTGTCAATTTCTGTATCAATTTTTTTAACAGTATTTTTGGTCCAAGTGATTTTTTTTGCTGTTCCACCAAGCGAGTCTTCCTCAGGCAGATCAAAATCAGACATGGGAATAGCTCCTAAAACTTGTTTTCCAGTGATGTTTTTAATTTTTTTAAATCCCGGTTTTAAAATGTCAATATCGCCTCGAAATTTGTTAATAATGAATCCCTTGATAAAATCTTGGTGTTTTGTATCTAAAAGAGCAAGTGTTCCAACGATGCTTGCAAATGAACCACCCTTATCAATATCAGACACCAATAAAACAGGAGAATTAATTTTTTCAGCCATTTTCATGTTAGCTATATCATAATTAGTTAAATTAATTTCAGCAGGAGATCCTGCACCTTCAAGAATTACAATATCGTATTTTTTTTGTAAATATTTCAAAGACTTTAGGGCAATTTGTATGCCTTTAGTTTTTACAAATTTCTGATAATATTGTTTGGCATGCATTTTTTTGTATTTTTTTCCACTAAGATATACATCACTATAGTAATTTCCTAGAGGTTTAAGCAAAATCGGATTTAATTCAGGTGAAATTTCACATCGTGAGGCTATTGCCTGTATTGCCTGTGCTCGAGAAATTTCAAAATTTTTTCCTTTGTAGGCATAATTTGACATGTTCTGCGACTTGAAAGGAGCCACAGAATATCCTTTGTCTGAAAAGAATCTACACAATGCAGTGACAAGTGTTGTTTTTCCAGCCCCCGAAGATGTACCTTGAATCATCAGTGAGCTCATAGATTTCTTAGCTCCCTTAGAAGAAGATTATTTTCTTTTCTAGTTTTCACTGCAATTCTTATGTAGTGGTTGTCTAGTCCATGAAAGTTTTTACAATCACGGATTAGGATTTTTTTTCTTAATAATTTTTTTTGTAGATCAGTGGAATCTAATCTAGTATGAATTAAAAGAAAATTAGTTGAAGTGTCATAACATTTGAAACCATCAATCTCAGATATTTTCTTGATTAGATATTTTGATTCTTTTCTAATTATTGATTTTGATTTTTGTAAATGAGATAAATTGTTCAAAGCTGTAATTGCTCCTTCTTGTGCTAATGTATTAACACTCCAAGGAATTTTTATTTTTTTTAATATAGAAATCATTTGTTTAGTTCCAATACCATATCCTATTCTTAATCCAGCCAATCCAAATGATTTAGTTAAAGAACGTAAAACAAAAAGATTATCAAATTTTTTAATTGAAGAAATGATTGATTCAGTTTTTCCAGGAGTCATCTCTATAAAACATTCATCAACAAAAACCAGAGTGGTTTTGTTTTTAGAATTTAAAATAATTTTTTTTATTAAATCTCTAGATAATAGTTCTCCGGTGGGGTTGTTTGGATTGCAAACAAATACGCAGCCATTTTTTGGAATTTTTTTTATAAAATCATCAATATTCTTTGCAAGATTCATGGTTTTAAAATAATCAATATTACAGCCATTCAGAATTGAGGCTGATTGATATTCTCCAAAAGTTGGAGCAATCATCAAAACAGGAGTGTTTTTTGTCAAGAATGCAGAGCAGAAATTATAGATTAGTTCTGTGGCTCCATTTCCAACAATAATGTTTGATGATGGAAGTTTTGCATATTTTTGAATAGATTGCTCAAGTTTGTGTGAGTTCGAATCAGGATAGGAAGAAACTTTGCCTATTTTTCTTTTTAAAGCTGTTACTACCGCCTTTGGAGCTCCAATGGGTGTAACATTAGAGCTGAAATCGATAATTTCAGGATCATCAAGTGAATTTAGACCTCCATGAACTATAGGATTATGAGCCCTGAATTCTTTCTTTGTTTTTAGTTTCACGATACCAAATATACAGTCAAGATATAGTATGTTTTGGTAAATAGTCGTAAAGGATTATTAACAGAATCAGGGTATTTTTTACTGTGAGTAAGAAAAGAGTAGCAATTATCGGTGTTACAGGTTCAGTTGGTCAGGAATTTGTACAATCTTTGAATAATCACCCATGGTTTGAGGTAACTCAGATCGCAGCATCTGAACGTACCGCTGGAAAGAAGTATTTGGAGGCCATAAGAGATCCAAATTCAGGCATTATCGCTTGGGATGTAGGAGGCGAGATTCCTGAATGGATTAAGGATATGACGGTACGAACTATTGATGAAATAGATGTATCACAATTAGATTTGATTTTTTCAGCAGTGGAATCTGGAGCTGCAAGAGACATTGAGACAAAATTTGCAAAAGATCTTCCAGTAATTTCAACAAGTTCTGCATATCGATATGAAGAAGATGTTCCAATCCTTATTCCAGGAATAAATGATGATCAAGCAGAGCTTTTAGATGTTCAAAAGAAAAATAGGAACTGGAAAGGATGGGTAGCACCTCTACCTAACTGTACTACCACAGGACTAGCAATCACACTGAAACCATTAGTTGAAAAATATGGAGCAAAGAAGGTAATGATGACTTCATTGCAAGCCATTTCAGGAGGAGGAAAATCAGGAGTGGCGGCTATGGGAATAACAGACAATATCTTGCCATACATAGCAAAAGAAGAGGGCAAAGTCAGAAAAGAAACAAGAAAGATTCTCGGTAAGCTTAAAGACGGAAAAATAGAAGATGCAGATATCAAAGTAAGCTGTACCTGTACCCGTGTTCCAGTTATAGACGGTCATACTGAATCGGTTTTTGTTGAAACAGATCAAGACATTGATCCTAAGAATGCAAAGGGAACTTTTGATGAATACAATAAACTAGTCTCAGTACTAGGATTGCCTTCTGCCCCTAAGGACTATTACGTAGTTCACGAAGATCCAACTAGACCTCAGCCAAGAATGGAAAGAGATGTTGGAGGCGGTATGACCACCACCATAGGCAGAATGGAAAGAGAAGAATTATTCGATAAGGGACTCAAGTACATGTTGTTTTCACACAACAAAAAAATGGGCTCTGCAAAAGGCGCAGTTTTGTTAGCAGAAATGTTATACAAAAAAGGCAAAATCTAAACCTTTTTTGCAATTTTTACAATAATAACTTTATAAGAACCAGAAATCTAGATCGACAAGGGTGTTTTAAACGGCAAAAGTTGATGAGCTAGATCTACAAATTTTATCTGAATTATCCAACGATGCATCAATATCGGTGCCAAGGCTATCAAAAAAGATCAATGTGAATCCATCAGTGGTTTATTCTAGAATCAAGAGATTAGTAAAAAGAAATCTTATTGAGAAATTTACAATCGATGTAAACGATTCTGCTTTGGGTTATTCTGTAAAGGCATTAACAGGAGTAAATATGGATACAAAAAAAAGAGATCATGTAATCGAGGAGCTCTTTAAGATAGACGGGGTGAGAGAAGTTGCCGAGGTTACCGGAAGATTTGATATCTTAGTAACAATGTATGCAAAAACCCTTGACGAAATGCACAAGATGGTATCGGAACGAATAGGTCGCATAGATGGTATAACTTCCTCAGAATCATTTATTGAGATGAAAACACGTACAAAAGCAATGCCATATATGCCATCAAAGGATTAGGGAAATGGGATTGCAGAAACAAAAATCGGAATCCAGAGTTGCAGTATACTATGAATTAACAAAACCCAAGATTTGGTACCTGCTTGTTTTTACAGCCTTTGGCGCAACAATCACCGCCTCTAACATTTACGATATAGAAGTATCCCTTGCAACATGGGTTTTAATGCTATTTTCCGTAGCAGCCGGCTCTGCAGCAGCCAACACACTCACAAATTATCATGATAGAGACATTGATGCTGTAATGGAAAGGACAAAAAACAGACCCCTTCCATCTAAAAGAATCTACCCCGCACAAAAAGCAAGAAACTTTGGATATGTACTTGCAGCAATTTCCCTTGTGCTAGCTTTTGGTATTTCATTTACAACTACTTTTGAACAAGGCGCTTGGGCTACTGGATTTATTGCATTTGGTTTAGTTAACAATATTGTAATCTACTCATATGTTTTAAAACGTAATTCAAGAACTAATATCATATTAGGTGGATTGTGTGGAGGTTCTCCTCCATTGATTGGTTGGGTAGCAGTTACAATGTCTGATTTGTGGACAATGGGTCTTGTGATGGCAGGACTTGTGTTCATTTGGATTCCTCTCCATATTTGGTCACTCACACTGCATTTCAAGGAAGATTACAATAAGGTGAATGTACCTATGCTTACTGCTGTTCAATCTGAAAAAACATCTGCAAGAGTTGTGGCTGCATCAACTGTTATCATGGTCGTATTTAGCATAGTTCCATTCTTTCTTACAACAGAAGATGGTCAACCAATGATGGGACCAGTTTATTTGTGGACAGCAATTGCCTCAGGAATACTAATGGTTATTCTTTCAGGATGGGTTGTTGCAAAACCTACCGAAAAAGCATCATGGACTCTGTTCAAATTTTCAAGCCCATACCTAGCCGTATTATTTATTGCGCTAATGGTAGATTCTGCCCTATAGTATACTATTTTGTTCATCTAAACTGTTTAGCTCGGCAGAAATCTTCTTGTGATCTTTTACTAATGATTCTAGGTCATTTTGTAGTTCTTTGGAATTCCAGTTTGCTTGTATAAGCGAGGATAATTTTTGAAGGATGTCCCACTGAACTTTGTTTTGTTTTTCAATTAATAAAAGAAATTGTTTCCCTTTATCGTCTTCAGACATAATTTTAGATTAAATTTCCTGAATAAAAAGTTAGAAGCATGGTAATTATGTTATTTGAAATTGTTAATAATCATAATCAAAATAATAAATCTATGAAATGCAGTATTTCTGAATGTAAAGCTAAAGCCATTCAAACTGTAACAATTAGTTTCCGTGAGACAAGAAATCTGTGTCAATACCATTATAATTTATTTAAAAATAAAGAAAGCAAGCATGAAATAGATTATCAAAAGGCATCCAAACTGAAACAATAAAGACTCATTGAAATCTTTTTCAATTATTGAAAAGTTTAACATATACTATCTCCATAATGTATTGTGGCAGTAAAAAAGGCAAAGAAAAATACAACTAAAAATAAAACAACAAAATCTAAACCAGTTTCAAAAACAAAGTCTACGACCAAAAAAACAGAATTTAACAGAGCCTGGAAAGAATATAATTCTGCCTTGGATATTTGGAAGGAATCCTTGGCCCAGTGGCAAAAAGCCACAAATGATGCATTGATGACTTATCACAAGGCTTGTCAAAGAGCAACAGAATCAGATGCTGAATTATTAAAAAAAGTAGCTACAAGTTGGGAAGAAACGTGGGAAGAGATTGGTCCTGAATATATCAAACAGCAAACAAAAATGATAGACAGCATATTCAAAGAAACAAACATAGAATCTATTAAGAAATTCAATGAACAATGGGACAAATTTTTGAAAACATCAGGCGATGATGCAATTAAGGCATATCAGGAAGCAATTAAGAGGTTTAATGAAACCTGGCAATCAAATCAAATGTAGAATATCAATCAATCGTAATTATTAATTTGAAAATCACCATCAAAGTTATTTTTTCTTAATTATTCGAAATACTTTGGTGCCACATTTTGAACATGTACCTTTTACAGCATGTCTTCCATTTTTCAGCGTAGTTTCTTTAGGATTATCAATAGTCCTTTTTTGTTTACATTTTACACAGTAGGCTTCAATATCATTTTTTAAACTTGGTTCATGACTGACTTTTCCAGTATTGTTTAAGTCAGATTCAATTTGATCTAATTTTTTATTTTCTTGTTCTAGCTTCTGT
>CAYWRD010000016.1:0-18753 GCA_964460675.1 uncultured Nitrosopumilaceae archaeon | reverse complement strand
AAGACATTGTAGATTACTACATTAATGGCGAACCAGAACCCATCGAATCAAAAATTACAGAAGACAAAGCACTTCGAACCCATGTCTTGTCTGTTATAGTTACCAATCCAGGAATCAAAAAAGAAGAGATACTGGAATTTTTCTTGCAGACACTTGGTGGAATGCAATCAAGAAAAGCTTCGCTCAAGTTTGCAATAGATATAGCTCTACGATTTTTGTCTAGCCAATACCTTATTGTCAAAAAAGGTGACCGTTATGCAGCAACAGACTTTGGCAAAAAGACATCGATGCTTTACATTGATCCATTAACTGCAACTTACTTTAGAGATTCAATTGAAAATGTCTCAAAGAAAGGAAAGCATGCCTTTGGATATCTCCATTTGATATCAAACTGCGAGGAATTTTTCCCAAGGTTTTCACTACGAAACAAAGACTATGAGACTGCAAGCCTGTTAATTGAAAATAATGTACAAGAACTGTTAGAACAAATTTCAGAATATGACTGCAATAGGAGTCTTTTGGCACTAAATGCATGGATTACAGAGTCCTCTGAGGTTTCATTATCTGATAATCTAGGTATCGAGTCAGGTGACATGCACAGGATGGTTGAGACTGCCAACTGGCTTGCCTACTGCCTAAGAGAGATTGCAAAACATGTGGAACGCACAGACTTGCTAGATGAGCTAGAAGCACTACGTAAGCGAATAACCTATGGAATACGAGAAGAGCTAATCGAACTAGTCCAAATCAAGGGAATTGGCCGTGTTAGGGCCAGAGTACTATACAAGAAAGGAATCAAAACTCTAGATGATCTGGCAAAGATTCCTGTGAAGAAATTAGCAGAAATAGATAAAATTGGTTCAACAATCGCAGATAACATAAAGTCTGAGTTACGAAAGGTTAGATAATTGACTGAAAATATCATTGCAGCTATAATAGCATGTATTATTGCATTTTTTACAGTACATATAGCAACCCCTCCACTGATCAAATTTCTGACAAAAAGAAATTCTGCAGTACCGGATATGAACAAAAAAGAACACGTCATGGTAGTAAGACCTGGCGGTCCTTCAATTATTGCAGGAATCATAGCATCTGAAGTTTTTTTGTATTCTGTTTTTCAAAACGAAGCAATTTTAGCATTAATTGCTACAACGTTTGCAGCCTTTTTGGTAGGCTATGTTGATGACAAAAAAGTAATGGGTGGATGGTTCAAGCCAGTGGGCCTTGCAGTATCTGCAGCTCCAATTATCTTCTTTGGAGCATACAACACTGATTTGACTTTCCCACTTTTTGGACCTGTGCAAATCCCAGCTTTGTATCTTGGTTTGATAGTAGTAATGATTCCAGTTACAGGAAACACAATCAATTCAATTGATGTTCTAAATGGAGTTGCAAGTGGTTTTATGACAATTGCTAGTTTTTCACTATCTATTGCATTGTTTATTATGCAAAATTATGAGATGGCAATAATCAGTCTGCCATTAGGATTTGTATCTCTGGCATTTTACAAGTACCACAAAGTTCCTAGCAAAATATTTCCAGGTGATTCTGGAGCATTGACACTTGGTGCAATGTATGGTGCAATTGCAATTTTGGGTGATGTTGAAATTGTAGCTGCTGTGGCATTGCTTCCTGCAATTATCAATTCATTTTTGTTTCTATCAAGCGTAAAGAAAATAGTAGAACATAGACAAATCAAAGGAAAGCCCGTAGACCACACAGAAGACTTTAAGCTCAAAGCAACTGATGACAAAAATGCACCTGTAACATTAGTTAGACTGATTCTAGCAGGCGGACCACTTTCAGAAAAACAAGTAGGATATACAATATTCAGATTAGCTATCTTTTCAGGAATATTGGCAATAATTACAGCATTTTTGATGGGAGTTAGACTATGAAGGCTGGAATCTATGGCTTTTTGTTTGGAATGTGGCTATTGATGTTAATTGGTGGCGGAATAGTAGTTGCAATTCTAGGACCGCTAAACATTCCTGGTTTTGGTGAGGCAAACTGGATAATCAATTCTGGAATAAAGGCAGTAATTGCAATAATTCTTGTAGTGATATGGATTCTTGTTTTGATGAAGCTGAAAAACTGGATATTTAGAAAAGAAATACAGTCTTAGCTTTCAAGCCACTTTGCTTTTTTCTCATCATATTCTTTTCTTGTATATCTAACTGTAGCCGGATTTCCAATCACTACTACATCTTCTGGTACATCACGTACTACTACAGCTCCCATTGCAACTACACTGTTTTTTCCAATGGTAACTCCTGCCTTGATTACTGCCCTTGAGCCAATTATTGCACCATCTTGTATGGTTACACCTACCATCTTGTCACACATTGGATATGGATCATTTGTAAGAGCAGCGGCTGGACCAATGAAGACATTTTTTCCAATTCTTGATAGTGGTGGTATGTATGCTGATCCTTCAATTTTTGTATTTTCGCCAATTTTTACATCATAATCTATGTGGACTAGTGATCCAATCTTGGTGTTGTCTCCAATTTCGGTGTTGTCTCCAATGTAAGTAAAGTGCCATACACTTACATTTTTTCCAAGCTTTGCTTTTTCAGAGATGTAGTTTGTTACCAATTAAATCACAAATGCCATGGAGATGCGCTTACTGTAATTTTTTCAGGAAGTTTATCTTTATTATTTTTTAGAAACTCAATGTCTTGCTTTTTGTCTCGCAAATCATCAGGAAGCATAATTGGAATCTCTTCAATTATTGGATAAAACCTAGAACACTCAGTACAGTATAATGCACCTTCTGATACTATGTCGTCTTTTTGTTTTAGCTCAAATAATTCCAAGGGATGATGTTTGTCTATAGGACATGCCAAAATATCCATCATTGTCTTGTTCATTTTAAATCCAGATAGATTGGGACTCCTTGTTTACTAGATAAAAGTGCTGCTTCAGCTATTTTGGTTACATTTACTGCCTGTTGTGGTTTTACTACAAGTTCATTTTTTTTCTCAATTGCATCCAAAAAACTTTGAATCTCTAATAGTAACGGTTCTCTTCTTTCATTACTTGGAGTTTCGACTTCATCTTTCTTTTCTATTCTAACTTCTTGTGAGATAAAATCAGAGCTAATTACTGCATCTGTACATACTGCACTAAACGTTCTGACTTTTTTTGGTGTAATCCAGTTTGATGTGATAATAGCTACTCGATTATCTTTGTATCCTAACATTATGGTCGCAAAATCTTCATGCTCATGAGCGATTTGGCCAGACCTTGCAAATACAACATTTGGCATATCATCAAAAAGCCAATTTGCAGTATCTATATCGTGAACAGATGTATCATAGATTATTCCGACGTCTTTGATGTGCAATGGCATTCTATTTTCTCTGTGAAATTCTAGCATGATCAGGTCTCCGAATTTTTTTTCTTTTACAAAATTTTTTACAATATCTACTGCGGGATTGAAGCGTTCAATATATCCACATGTGAGTAGCACTTTGTTTTTTTCTGCAAGTTTGACCAGATCATCTCCTTCATTGGAATCATATGTTAATGGTTTTTCAACAAAAACATGTTTTTTTGCTTTGATTAACTTGGTTGCAATCTCGTTGTGGGTAATAGTAGGTGTTACAACAAATGCGCCATCAAACTCTTCGGATTCTAGCAATTTATCAATTGAATCATAATGTGCAACAGAATACATATCGCCAAACTCCTTTGATCTTTTTACATCTGAATCACAAATTGCAGATAATACTCCTAGTTGTGAAAGTACTCTTGCATGGTTTTTACCCCATCCACCAGTTCCTATCTGTACAATTTTCATTTAGTACACCGCAGTTAACCAATGAGAATAATACTCATTTTTGTCCATTACTATGTCGTTGTACTCTTGCATGAGTTTTTTTGTAATGTCTCCTAGTTTTCCATCCCCTACCTTTTTTCCATCCATTTTAATTACTGGTGTAATTTCAGCTGCTGTTCCACAAAGAAATATCTCATCTGACATCGACAGTTCGCTACGAGTGATATCTTTTTCAAGAACTTCGATGTCAAGATCTTTTGCAATTTTGATTATTGCATCTCTAGTGATTCCCTCAAGAGCAGAAGATGCCAAAGTTGGCGTAATTAATTTCCCTTCTCTCACTATGAAGATATTTTCTCCAGGAGCTTCACTTACGTTTCCGTTATGATCCAGCAATATTGCTTCATCGTAACCACTACGTTTGGCTTCTTGAGTTGCAATAACTGAATTTAGATAGTTACCGCCCATCTTTGCTTGAGGTGGGGTAGATTTATCAGAAAACTTTCTCCAAGAAACAACGCCAGCAGTAATTCCATTTTTATCAAATAAATCCTTGAATGGAAATGTAAACATTACACAATGGGTTGGTGCTTTGGGAGTAATGTGCAAATTTATTCCATAATCTCCGACAAAGTAAAATGGTCTAATGTAGCAGGATTGTTTTAATTTATTTTTTTTACATATGCCAGTAACTGCATTACTAATTTGTTTATCAGTAAATTTTAGTCCTATTTCATAAAATTGCCCAGATCTCCTAAACCGTTTTACATGATCCTCTAATCTGAATACATTCAAGTTTTTTCCATTCCAATATGCACGAATTCCCTCAAAGATGGATGTACCATAATGAATAGCATGAGTAGTGATTGGAACTTGTGCTTTTGTTAATAGCTTGTATTTTCCATCAAACCAAACGTATTTTGATAATGGAAGGCCCATAGGAAAAAACCGAGTATGTTGACTATTAATCTATTTAGACCATCCTTCTTTTGGAAACTTCATTCCAGCTACTCTTGTGGTCTTGTCTTCGGCACTAGCATATTTTTTTACAATGTCCCAGCTTTCTTCAATAATTTTAGCAACATTTTCAGGAACATCTGATTTCCAATCAGATTCTTTTCCTATTGCTGCCTCGTAGAGTTTCTCTTTAACTGAAGCAGCTGAGAGGGATTTTCTTTTTCCAATCTTTGGTTTTAGTCTGTATATTTTTAGCATATAGCCCTCCGTTTTATCTCCTGTATACGAAAAATAATCACCCTCTACGTCAGACAGTATTTGCTTTCGTAGCTCCCATGACTTGGGTGATAATAACGGAGGCATGTATCTTTTGAATGGAGCAAAAAATGCATAGTCTTCTGTTATGTCTATTGAATCCTCAAATACTGATTCTAGCATTTTTTTTCTTGTTTGAAAGTCAAAAGGAAAGCTTCTACTGTTAAGCTCTTTGCCGTCTGATTTGAATACCACTGGCATTACCTTGACTCTATCAGCTTGTTTTTTGAGCTCATCAATTATTTCAACGTGGGCTTTTGTTACTGGATTAAGGTGTGCCAGATAAAGTGCAGTTGTCAATCAAACCGATTGTAATTATGTTATATTTCAATGATTTAGCTGGCGGGGACGATGGGACTTGAACCCATGGTCTCCAGTACCCGAAACTGGCAGTATACCAAGCTAACCTACGTCCCCGTAGGTAAGACTTGAATCACGATATTATTTCTTTAAAAAATGATTAACCGTAAGACTCGTACTTTACTTCAAAGCTTCCGTCTTCACGTTTCTCATGTGCAGTGACAAAGCCTTTTGGTTTGAGGAAATCCATTACTCCGTCAATTGTTCCTTGCCAACCACAAACGTAAAACATTGTGTT
The DNA here is from genome assembly GCA_964460675.1 of uncultured Nitrosopumilaceae archaeon. Classification (GTDB taxonomy): domain Archaea; phylum Thermoproteota; class Nitrososphaeria; order Nitrososphaerales; family Nitrosopumilaceae; genus CAYWRD01. Next base: position 13,096 of record CAYWRD010000016.1, on the reverse strand, counting down.
GTCTTTGGTAATTTTTTCACCTACCAACTCTTCTAGTGGTGACAGTCCGTTGTCTCTTGGTCTCAAGAAAGTCTCTACTCTTCCTGTTTGACCTCCCCAAGATCTGTTAAACCATTCTTGTGGTCTACTGATAGTTGCTCTGTACCTGAAATTCCATTTGTCACGACCTTTGTCTATGCTTTCTAACTCCAAGTCTGTGAGCAGTTGCTTGTAGCTTAATTCATCAACGTAACTTGCACCATGCAATACAACAATTTCTCTTTTATCGCCAGTATCATGCAGGTGTTGAGCAAAACTCACAAACGGTGCGAGGCCTGTTCCACCACCAATACAGACAATTCTTCTATTATCTGGCTCTCCATTTGGGAGTTTTTCATTGATGTTTAGTGCTGCACCTGTTGGCTTGATCCAACTTACTTCATCGCCTTCTTTGGCGTTGAATAATTGAGTTGTAAATCTGCCAGGAAGGGGTTTTCTTACCCATCTGATTAATAATTCGATAAATTTTTTGTTTTCTGGATGAGATGCAATTGAATATGCTCTTCTAACAACTTTCCCACCTTCAGCTGGATTTGGCAATCCTAATGTGATAAATTGACCGGCTTTGTAGTCTGGTACAGCTCCGTCATTTGGTACCAGTCGACAAATCATTAAATCTTCTTTAAGTAATTGAATGTAAGTCAGTGTTGCTTTGTTTTCAACGACCATAACGATCAATCCGTAGTTGTGCGTGGTTAAATATTTTGTGTTAAGTTTGACTATGAAATTTTTTGCAAAAAAGCTACATGTTAATACTCAATTTGAAAAATCTAAATCGGTCAGATTTTCTGACTTGTGGGCCGGTCGTCTAGACTGGTAGGATGGGTCCTTGGCATGGATCAGATCGTGGGTTCAAATCCCATCCGGTCCACTATCTTCTTTTTACTTGAATCAGAAGTTTTTCAATCTCTTTGTCTTTGTCTTTTGAAATTTCTTGAATTTTTTCTTCTGATAGTGATTCACCAATATCTACTATTGCTTTGAGTGCACTTTTCCTTACCTCTATGTTTTCATCTAAAAGACAACTGTTGATTTCTTGTTTAGCTTCATGAGCTCGCAAATATCCTAATGCTCCTAATGCACAACCTCTTACTCGGGAACTTTGATCTTTTGTAAGATGTTTGATTGATGGAATTGCTTGTGTATCTTTTCTGTTTGCTAAAACTAACGCAGCAAACCCTCTTACATTTTTACTTGAATCATCCAGACTCTTAATCAACAAATTAGAAATGTCATTTGGATTTAAAATAAGACAACTAAATGCCTCACCTCTAACTTGAATATCAGAATCATCTAGCTTTGATATTATTTTTTTAATCATATTGGGATCTGTAACATCTGTTAGATTCTCAAGTGTCTTTATTTTTTCATCACTTGAATCAGAGTCTAATATTTTGAAAATTTCATCAAATTCTTTTCTAATGCTCATTTCTATTCTAGATACTAATATTTTTCATAAAAATTTTCTTTGGGTACAAAAATCCTGTTTTAGCTTTAAATTATCCTTAAATACCCAGAGTGGCATGTCGACTGAAGCAAGAGACACCATATACATTGGTAAGAAACCATTGATGGCATATGTTACTTCAACATTGATTCAATTGGCAAACTTACCAGCCGTGAACATCAAAGCTAGAGGACTCAGCATTGGACGTGCTGTAGACGTAGCTCAAATAATATCACGAAAGACAGAGAACGCAGGATATTCCATCGGTGATATCAAAATTGGCTCAGAAACTTTAGAGTCAAAAGATGGAAAGTCTAGAAACGTCTCCACAATAGAAATCGAAGTAAAGCGTAATGCAGCATAAACTGTAATCCTTTACTTGGAATTTTTCTTTTTATTCTCTTTGTGCAAAACCATACTTTTTTTCGAGTTTTCTGAACTTAGATAACTCTACAAGCTCATTGAATTGATCAAAACTAACTACTTTGTTTTTGTATTTTGTAGTAGTTCCTGCCTTTTTTAATTCAGTTAGAATGCTCATTGTAGCAAAAGTATTTGCAAACAAAACTGATAACGGATATAGAATTATGTTGAATCCCATTTTGTATAATGCCTGAGAAGAGCTAATTGGAGTGGCTCCACCCTCGATCATGTTGGCAACTAGTGGTGCCTTTATTGATCTTCCAATCTTTTTCATCTCTTCGATTGTTTTTGGTGCTTCGATAAAGATTGCATCTGCTCCTGTCTTTTTGTTTTGTAATCCTCTTTCTATTGCAGCATCAAGACCTTCAGTAGCCCTAGCATCCGTTCTTGCAACAATGAAAAAATCTTTACTTTCTCTTGCATCAATTGCAGCTCCTAGTTTTTCAGTATATTCTTCTTGAGACGTAACTTCTTTTCCTTTCATATGCCCACATCTTTTAGGCCATCTTTGATCTTCTAGAAAAATTCCCGCTGCTCCAGCAGTTTCTAATTCTTTTACTAATTTCCAAACACTTAGTGCATTTCCATAACCTGTATCTGAATCAACAATTACTGGAACCGACACTGCTCTACATATTCTTCTTGCATTATCTACAGTTTCTGTTGCTCCGATAAATCCATAATCTGGCATTCCAAACAAAGTAGCTGATGTTCCATAACCTGTTTGAAACATTGCATCAAATCCTACCTTTTGTGCTATTTTTGCACCAATTGCGTCGTAAACTCCAGGTATTACTATGGGTTTTTTAGCAGCAAGTAATTTTTTCAGACTCTTCATAAAATTGGGTTCTTTGAGAATTATTTATGATTTTAAAATGATTTAGTCTATTTTGATTTGCTTTCCTTTTTTCTTAACACTCTGTTCGTCTATTTTCTTTAATTCAGATTCAAGGAATCTACGATATTTTTGGGTCTCTTCTTCAGTCATATTTTCAATATTTGAGCTTAATAGAGCACCCATTGAGGCAATTTTTTCTAGTATGTCCATTGCTACAAACCTGCCTACATTTCCTAACCTGAATAAAACATCTAATTGTTTTTTTACAATGTCGTTTACTTTACTTACATCTTCGGCAGTATCTTTTCCTTTTTGTGTTAGTATGTATTTGCCATCCTTTGTTTCTTCGATTAGACCTTCATCTAGAAGCCTTCCCAAAAGAGGATAAATTAAGCCTGGAGAGGGTCTCCAATTTCCCTGACTTTGTTTTTCAGCATAATCGATAATCTCCTTTCCTGTGTGTGGTTTTTCTTTGAGTAGTTCTAAGATGAAATACCTTGAAAATCCTCTTGGAACTGAACTTCCTACCCGTTGAAACCACTCTGAAATCATCACTAGTGATATCACTAGCGATATTAATAATTCTTTTTGAGCACGAATACTACATATTTATCTCGCCTGTCTTCAAGTCACACTGAAAAATGGTATCTTCTATTGATTTTGATTTGATAATTTGTGGCTCAGGTCTTGCCGGGCTTCGATCGGCAATTGCTGCTGCCCAAAAGAATCCTAAAATCAAGATAGGAATAGTCTCAAAACTCCAAGTTATGCGTTCTCACTCTGTTTCTGCAGAAGGAGGTACGGCTGCAGTTTTGTTTGATGATGAAGGAGACAATATTGAATCTCACATCTATGATACTGTAAAAGGCAGTGACTTTTTAGCAGACCAAGATGTTGCAGAAAGACTATGCAATGAGATGCCAAAAGAAGTCTATCAATTAGATAGATGGGGAATGCCATGGTCAAGACGCGATGATGGAAGAATTGACCAAAGAGCATTTGGTGGATACAGCTATCCTAGAGCAACTTATGCATCTGATAAAGTTGGATTTTTTGAAATGCAAACATTGTATGATACATGTCAAAGATTTGATAATATTGAATATCTCAATGAATGGTTTGCCACTTCTATAGTTCATGATGGTAAAAGATTTCTTGGATTAACTGCAATTGAATTATCTACTGGTACTTTCTATAACATCAAAGGTAAAGCACTCATCATAGCTACTGGTGGAGCTGGACGATTGTATAGTTTTTCAACATATGCATTGTCATCAACACCTGATGGTTTGGATATGGCGTACAGAGCTGGATTGGCATTAAAAGATATGGAATTTGTACAATTTCATCCAACAGGAATTTTACCTTCTGGAATCTTGATTACTGAAGGAGCAAGAGGTGAAGGAGGTTACTTGCTTAACAATCAAGGAGAACGATTCATGAAAAAATATGCTTCAAAATTATTAGAGCTTGCTCCAAGAGATATTGTTTCTCGCTCAATGATGACTGAAATCAATGAAGGCCGTGGATTCAAACATGACACTGGAGTTGATTGCATGAAATTAGATTTACGTCATTTAGGCGATGAAAAAATCAAAGAAAAATTAGGTGGTATCCGAGAAATATCAATCAAGTTTTCTGGAGTTGATCCTGCCAAAGAAATTATGGATGTAAGGCCTGTTTGTCATTATATGATGGGTGGTATTCATACCAACATTGATGGTGCAACTGAACTGCAAGGTGTGTGGGCAGCAGGTGAGGCTGCATGTAACAGCACACATGGTTCCAACAGACTAGGCGCAAACTCTACTTCAGAATGCATTGTATGGGGAAAAATTACAGGTGAATTGGCAGTTGATTATATTGAAAAAGGCATCCCTGATACTCCATGGCCTCATCATTTAGTTTCTGCAGAAGAAAAGAGAATCTATGATGGCATATTTAGAGGAAATGGAGATGCAAATCCATATGAAATTCGTCAAGCAGTTACTGATACCATGAATGAAAAAGCATACGTCTACAGAAATGAAAACGATTTAGTTGAAGGATTAAAAACAATTCGTAATCTAAAAGAACAGACTTGGAAACACGTAGATGACAAGGCAAAAGAATACAACACCAATTTTGTTAATGTAATGGAACTTGATTCTTTGATTAGAGCAGCAGAAGTAGTTTTGATTGGTGCAATTAATAGAAAAGAATCACGTGGCTCCCATGCAAGAACTGATTATCCAAAACGTGATGATGCAAACTTCTTACATCATACCTTGGCATACTTTGATCCTAAAGAACCAATAATGAAAACACATCCAGTAACAATAACTAAGTATCAGCCAGTAGAGAGGAAATACTAGATGAAACCACACGATGAACACAATGAAGGAATCAAAGGGATGGCAAATCCTGGAAGATATGGAATCGAACGTGTAGCTTATTGGTTGATGCGATTAAGTGGTTTAGGATTATTAGCTTACTTTATCGGACATATCTATGAGACTAGTGCAATTCTAAAAGGAGAAGCTGGTTGGATTGAGTTTCTTGAATTAACTCAAACAACTGAAGGACATTTGTTATTGACACTTGTAATTGGAATGTGTGTTTTTCATACCGTTAATGGTATTCGTGTAATGCTAGGACACGGAGGTGTCGGAGTTGGTAAACCAAGTAGACCTGATTATCCATACCTTCCAGCATCTCAAAATGCAAGACACAAAATGGCCATCTATTCTGCAATCATCCTAGCTGCAATAGCTATGGTGTATGGAATGGGAGTTATGTTTGGTGAGTAACATGAGAGAAAGTCATATTATGAAAATCCACTATGGTACTGCCTTAGCAGCTATAGGTTTAGTTGCTGTACATGTTTTAATGCGTGTAGCTGATGGTTTTTCTGAATCTTTGCTATATGCAAATGTAATTGCAAATTACAAATTCTTACCATATGCTGGTCTATTAGAAATTATTTTGATTCTGTTGTCAATTCACGGATTTAATGGACTAAGAGTAATTCTCTTGGAACTAAAACAAGGGCCAAAATATGAAAAGGCAGTATCTTATGGTTGTGTAGCTGCAATGATTGCATTAATTGCATATGGTTCACGAACAATTATTATGGTAAACACGGGAATGGTCTAAGATGTCTCAAACAGCCCCCCCATCAATAAAAGAAGCAAAAAAATCTGAAAATGCTCTAGAAATTCTATTAAGAATTGCAAGATTCAATCCAAACACAGATGAAGATACTAAATTTATGGAGTTTAAGGTACCTGTAAAAAAATGGACAACTGTCTTAGAGGCAATTCTTTATGTTAAAAGCAATTTTGATCATTCTGTTGCAGTAAGATATTCTTGCAGACAAGCTACTTGTGGTTCTTGTGGGATGGTAATTAATGGAAAACCTAGATTAGCTTGTTTTACAAAAATTAGTGAGCTTGATTCTGCAGTAGTAACTGTGGAACCTATGAATAATTTTCCAATTATCCGAGACTTGGCAGTCAGATTTGATAGATTGTTTGATTCACACCAAAAAATCAAACCATATCTGATTAGAGAAGACACTGACGTAAAAGAAGGACAAAAAGAATTATTGCAATCTCCTGAAGCATTAGACGAATTCATTCAATTTGCTAACTGTATCAAATGTGGACTGTGTAATTCAGCATGCCCTACTATGGCAACTGACACTTCCTTTGTCGGGCCACAAGCATTAGCTCAGGCATACCGTTATGTTGCAGATAATCGTGACAAAGGAAAAGATGACAGATTAAAGATAATTGATGAATCTCATGGAATTTGGAGATGTCACTTTGCAGGTTCTTGCAGTCAGGTATGCCCAAAAGGAGTAGATCCAGCTATGGGAATTCAACTACTCCGTGGATACATGTTGGGTTTTAGAAGCTAATCGGATTTTTCAGAATTAGGATCTGGTTTTTCAGTCTCTTCAGCTTTTTCACCAGATGCATCTGCTTTTTTGGGATTAGAACTGTTGTTTACTTGATTGTTGATTTGCTCTGCCATAAAGTGGTTTGATACATTTACCTTAACATCGTCTACTCCGTCAATTTTCAATAAATTATCATGTACGTCTTGACAAATTTTGAAACCAAACACTGCTGGACAGAAAGGACTTGTCAAGTGCAAGTCTACTTTCACGTTACTATCGTCTATGTCTACCTCATCAATTAACTCCAATTCTGTAATCGAAGTATTGATTTCAGGATCTACAATCTTGGATAACTCATCGAAAATTTTTACTCGTAAATGTTTTAGATCTTGGCTCATGTTGCAAAAAAGCGTCGATGCTATATATAACCATTCTAGAATCTTAATGATGTATCGTTCACGTCTTGATAGTAATCTAAACGAGATTAACCTCGACTATGTATCATCTATAAAAGATGATGAAGAAATTGCTCTGTATGATATTCTTGGCAGCCAAGCACATGTCATAATGCTATCTGTACAAGAAATAATATCTAAAAAAGACGCAAAAAAAATTCTAACATCTCTTGAATCTCTAAAAAATCAATCACTAGATTCTGATTCTGGAGCAGAAGATATTCATGAATTAATTGAATCACTAGTAATCAAAAATGCTGGAATGTCAAGTGGTGGGAAAATGCATACTGCACGTTCCCGTAATGATCAAATTGTTTTGGATATTAGAATGAAAGTTCGAGATGATATCAATATTTTATGCAGTTGTTTACTTGATACCATTGAAGCATTGGTTTCTCTGGCAAAAAAACATCAAAAAACAGTAATGCCTCTTTATACACATCTTCAACAAGCACAAGCTGGCTTATTTTCACATTATTTACTAGCTCATGCAGATGCGTTATTCCGTGACCTAGATCGTCTTTATGTTGCATATCGTCATGTAAATGAAAGCCCTTTGGGTGCAGGTCCTGTTGGTGGAACTAGTATTCCAATAGACCGTAAACTCACTGCAAAACTGTTGGGGTTTGAAAATATAATTGAAAATTCTATTGATGCTACAAGTACACGAGATTTTGTTGCAGAATACATTTCTGTAGTCGCAATTTTAATGACAAATCTTAGTAAAATTTCAGAAGACTTTGTAATATGGTCAAGCTCTGAATTTTCTTTTATTGAATTAGCTGATGAGTTTACTTCTCCTTCAAGTGTAATGCCACAAAAGAAAAATCCGGATATTTTAGAATTAACACGTGGAAAAACTGGTGAAGTTATTGGTAATCTTACTGGAATCCTTTCAACGATTAAAGGATTAGCAACAGGATACGGAAGGGATCTTCAACAAATAAAATCTTCTATTTGGTCTACTTCAAAAACTGCCATAAGTGCGGTCATAATTTTCAAATCCATAATTTTGACATTAAATGTTAATGAAAAACGTATGAAAAAAGTAGCAAGTGATAGTAATTTGATAGCATTAGATATTGCAGAGGGATTAGTCAAAGAGGGCATTCCATTTAGAACCACTCACAAAATTGCAGGCTCTCTTGTTCAAATTGCTCATGTTTCAAAGAAGGCTATAAACAAACTTGCACCATCTGATGTTAAAAAATCCGTCCAAGGAACCAAAGTAGATCCAAAACTGGTATCTGAAATTTTAAAGACTACTACAATTTCATCATCTCTCAAAGACAGAATATCCTTTGGTTCTTCTGGTTATTCAGAACAAAAACGTATGATTGAGGATAGAATAAACAAAATTAATGATTATAGAACTCAGACAACAAAGAGATTAAATGATATCTCTCATGCATTTGAGGAATTATCTGACAAAGTACATGAGATTACAAAATAGAGGCGGGTCTAGAGGGATTCGGACCCTCGACAACCGGATTAAAAGTCCGGTGCGCTACCTGGCTGCGCCATAGACCCTTATTGAAAAATGCTAGACGTGTATAATTTAGTCTTTTACAAAATTTTTTGTTGTTACAGAAACTTTTAATCAGGCATATAATTTCAAAAAAATTGCGCCCTTGTAGTATAGCCCGGTCTAGAATTCGGCCCTGTCACGGCTGAGACGCGAGTTCAAATCCCGCCAAGGGCGCCACAATTCTAACTTAGTTCAGACATTATCTCATCAAGAATTTTCTTATTTGCTGCAGCAATGAATGAAACTCTTGTTTCGTAACTTAGATCTGCATCCAGCGGATTTAAATTAAAATCAAGAAGTAGACCTCCTGCTTCTTTTACTAACAAATACCCAGCTGCAATATCTTGTATTCTGATCTTTTCTCGTAAATCAATAAAAATATCTAACAAACCTCTTGCAAGCATTGCCATTTCTAATGCATTTGCACCAAAATGCCTTGCATGATTATGATGCTCAAAAAGTGGTTCTAGCTTTCTTATTAGATCTTTATCTGCATTAGAAATGTTTATGCCCACAATTTTGTAGATTGGTTCTGTATCATGGACTCTGATTTTTGAATCTCCTAAAAATGATCCTTTTCCTTTTGATGCCCAGTACATTTCACCTGTTGCTAAATTCATTATTACTCCATCTGTAATTGAGCTCAATCTGTTTTCTGTTGCAAATGCCAATGAACTACAAAAAAAAGGGACACCTCTTACAGCATTTGCAGAACCATCTATTGCATCCATTATTAAAAAACCATTTGGGTTATTAGAAAAATCAACTCTTCCACATTCTTCACCTAATACAGTACACTCAAATTTTATTTCTTTAAGATAATCTAATACAGTTTTTTCTGCCACTATGTCTATATTTCTAGAAATATCTCCTCCTGCCCCCCTACCAAAATCACCAGCTGCATCTTTTGTTCCTTCCATACCCTTTACATTTTGATAAATTCTTTTGGAGGCTTCTTTTAGTATGTCTATTACTTCCAACATGTTTAGAATACTTGTTCGTAATTTAAGTCAAAGAAAAATTTTCGTCGAAAGCATAAATAACAATAAAGTAGTTGAGCGTATGTGAGTGGAAAGGATCAATCTGTAATAAGTAAAGAATCTTTAATGAGTACTAAATCTGGAAAGCAAATTCTCAAACAAGGATTATTCAAATCAAAAGGTTACAAGTTATTCAATAAATATAAAGAAGAAACAGAAAAGGAATTTCCAAATTTTACTGAACGTTATGTAAAAGGCTTACTTGATGAAATTAAATCAGATTCTTCTCCAAATACAACCCAACAAGATTTTGGAAATGAAGTAGGTTCAACTGAAATAATTCTTAGTGCATCTGAAATTGATCCTATCAAATCGAAACTTGAAAATCCTGAAGTACTAAAAGATAGAGTACTTCGTATCCTTAATTCAAATTTTGTTAAAATGACTTTTCCTGTCTTTAATGGATTGTTTGATGCAGCAGTTGAATATTCAGGCTCAAATGCTGAATTAAAACAAGACATTGTTGAAGGACACATACTGGCAATTGACCTAAGTGAGCCAATGGATAGAATTGTTGACAAAGATGAAGACTTGGATTATCTTGATGACTACAAATTGATGAATCCATACATATTGAAACTAGCACGAAAAAAAATTTCTAAAGGTGGTGACACTGTTCTAAAAGAATTTGAAGAAGGTTTCAAAGATGCACGAGTTGGCCAATATTTAGATGAGAAACTAAAATCAAAACCGACCAAAATTACTGAAGAAGAGATGAATCTTTCTTACAAAAAATATAGAGCCGTCATGGGAACTGCTGGAAGGAATATGGCATTATCACAAAGACCTCTAAGTGAAATTTTCTATTTAGGAATGGCAAGAGCATCTGAAGGAGTTGGGTGTGGTAATGAAATAGAAGATTCTATCAAAAATGGTTTTGTTAAAATTCCATCGTGGCCTCTTTATTATTCTCTATTGACAAATGATGTGAAAAAGGGATTTGAAATAACATTAGAGAAAAGTAATTTATTTTTACAAGATGCACGACTTGCATTGGAGCTATTACCAGAAGATTTTTCCCACAAAGAATTTTTGGATTTTTTATTTCTAACTGTAGAGCACTATAACCAACATTGGTATAATCAACTACAGAAAAGAAATATCTGGTCAGAACTTCAATCTAAATTACCGCGTGATTAGATTGATGTGGTCTGAAAAACACCGACCTCAATTAATTTCGGATATGGTTGGAAATGAGAAAACACGTTCCGATATTGTAGAGTGGTTTACTAAATGGAAAAAGGGAACAAAACCTTTGTTGATGGTAGGGCCTCCGGGAATAGGAAAAACTACAATTGCTTTTCTTGCATCAAAACAATTTGGGTATGACATGATTGGTCTTAATGCAAGTGATGTAAGAAGTAAATCAAGAATAAATGAAATTCTTTCTCCAGTTTTGGGTAATGTCAGTGTATTGGGCACACCCATGATATTCATCGATGAGGTAGATGGGATACATGGACGTGCTGATTTTGGAGGTGCAGAAGCATTAATCAAAATTTTAAAAGAACCCACAGTTCCAATTATTCTTGCAGCAAATAGTGATGATTCTGCAAAAATGAAAAGTATCAAAAAACATGTTAAAACAATTCAATTCAAACCAATTCCACCAAGGCTTTTGAGGATTTATCTTGAAAATATCTTGAAACATGAAGGAGCCAAATTAAGTCCTGGAACTTTGATCAAAGTTATACGTGATTCACGAGGAGATATTCGTTCGATGATCAATCTTACTCAATCTTTAGTTACAGGTTTTAATCCACAAACTGAAAAATCATTTGAAACAATAAATGTAGAAGATGGTGTAAATGCATTCTTTAAAGCAAAAACATTGAATGAAGCAAGGATGGTAATGTATTCTATGCAAATCGATCCTAGAAAAAAAATTGATGCGTTCTATTCAAGCATAATTACAAGCTCACTTGATACTTCTACTAGTGCAAAAATGCTAGAAATAATTTCACAAGCTGACCTTCTTTACGGAAAAATAATACGAACACAAAATTGGAGATTATTACGATATCTTGATGAAACTTTGATGGGATTATATCAAAAAGATGCACCAGTACGATATTCACAATACAATTTATCATGGCCAACATTAAACAGAATAAGATGGGATGGAAGAAAGATTAAATCTCTAACACAATTTCTTGCAAATAAAATTCATATGTCAACAAGTGCATGTGCAACCCTTGCATATCCATTCTTCTTAGAATGTATCAAAAACAAAAAACTAGAATTACCTTTGGAAGAAACATTTGGTGAAATTATAGAAAAGGAGATAGAAAACAAATGAGCTGGCGAAAAATTCCAATGAAGTTTCCTGGTAAATGTATTGTATGTAATGAAAAAATCAAGGTTGGTGAAATGGGTTTATGGGCTAAAGGTATGGGTGTTAAACATGAAAAATGCGCCGAAATAGATGAATTACAATGTATGGTTTGTGGTGGACCAGCTGGATGTCAAAATTGTGAATTCCTAGAAGATTGTGATATCAAAAAAGTATCACCGTATTGTATTTGCAAAAAATGCAATGAAAAATCTGATCCATATAGAGAATATCAAACGGCAACAAAAAAGAAATTCCAATTACTTAATCCAAAAATTAACTAACAAATGGTATTCAAAACTTAAAATTTAACCCCTTTTAGGTAAAAACAATGACTGAGGAATCCAAAGAAACTCCAAAAGAAGAACCAAATAAGCCAACAGAAAACACTGGAAAACCAACAGAATCCTCAGAACAATCTAAACAAAGCTCTGAAAAACCTACAGAAGGACAAGAGGCTTCAAAAGAGACTGCAGTAGAAAAATCAGAGGAAAAGAAGGAAGAAGAGCCTGAAAAACCAAAGCCAAAAGAGTATACTCCTGAAGAAATTGAAGAGATCTCAAAACGTGTAGAAACTTACTCCAATCAGACGCCTGAATACAAACCAAAACATGTGCTCAGTCCAGAATATCAGGGAACTTCAAATTATGAACAAGGAATTAACATAGTGCGAGAAGAACTTGAGGAAAAACTTTCAAAACTAAAACAAAACCCCCAAGAAAATGAACTAGAAATACGTAGAACTGAAGAGGATCTAAAGAAATTAGATAATCTTTATGAGAATTTTAATTTAGGAATGAATGTCTTCCGTACAGCTCACGGCGGACGAGCAAAACTTCGAGAATAAACTGAACTTAAATTAATATAGGAAGTTGAATGTCAAGAATGCGGGCTATGCATTCTGAAAAAATTGAAAATCATTCTAAAAAAGTAAAAGAGGCAACCCAAGGCGGTGGCCAAGATAGAATTGCAGCCCAACATGAAAAAGGAAAATTAACTGCACGAGAAAGAATTGAACTATTACTTGATGAAGGAACTTTTACTGAACTTGATCCAATGGTTACACACCACTACCATGAATTTGATATGCAGAAAAAGAAATTCTTTACTG
>CAYWRD010000015.1:0-19873 GCA_964460675.1 uncultured Nitrosopumilaceae archaeon | reverse complement strand
AGTATAACAATCACTTGATGATCTAAAAGGCACCCCTGCGTAGAATGCACTTGCATCTAAAATTCTAAAATCCAAGTTTACTCATCTGTCTAAGACCACGCTTCTTTAATCTAACAAATACAGCGGGCTTTTTGTATTTTTTGATAACTATTGGTTCTCCAAAAGTTGCTGACTTTATCACTTGGGCATCCATTACGATACTACAATCATGAGATGCAATAATTTCAATTTTTTCATCTGGAACAACAATAGATTCCAATCTGTATACTGGTGCAACTGGTGTAATAATTAAAACATCCAAACTTTCGTGCAGTATTGGTCCTCCTAATGAAAAAGAATGACCTGTAGAGCCACTTGGAGTTGCAATTATCACTCCATCCATTTTTTGTTTTACTGTATCATTTTGAAATTTAATTTCAATTTCTGCAGTTTTTGTAAGGTTTTTTCTGGTAATGTAAATTTCATTTAAAGCCGGTGGAAATTCCTCCCCTCCACAAGAAGCTACTACTCTTGTTCTTTTTTCTAGAATTACCTTCCCAGATTGTATTTGATCTATTGCTGAATCGAACTCTTCAATTGTAATTTCAGATAGAATTCCTCTGTTTCCTCCCACATTAATTGTCAAAACGGGTGTATCATTTTCTAAGTGTCTCAAGGTTCTAAGAGTGGTGCCATCTCCTCCTAATGTTACAGCAAGATCAAGTTTTTCTTTTTTTAGGTCTTCAATAGCATCTACTTTTTTTGCCCCTTCTACATCTACTGGTGATATTGTAAAGACTTTGGATTTTCTTGCCAGAAACTTTTTTGCTACTTTTCTAGCAGTATCTTCAGATTCCTTTGAACCTACTTTGCTAATTACTGCAACTTTTTGTAGTTTCAATCATTTTTCACCTCATTCATTTCCTTAAAAACCATTGAATCAAGATCAATATTGAAAATAAAGTAGATAACCTTTTTAAATAAATTCAATTAAGTGAGGTTAATGTCACTTCTTCTAAAAGATCGAGTTTGGTCAATGGAGGCACCTACTGCAAAAAGAGGCGTATATCCACTACATGGATTCAAACTTGGACTTTATAGACTACCTATCAAACTAGAAGATCCAGCAGAAATTAAATCAGTTCATGATGGTCTGAAAAAAACTTTTGATATGGATATGTATGCCGACAGAATCTATGCTACATACAAATGGACAGAACGAAACATGGATGATCCTGATGCAAAAGGATACCAAGAAGTAGAACTATCAGTTACTGTAGAAGTAGTTACAGGAGAAGTTGTAGATATAATTTATCAGATTTTCCCAATTGAAAAATTTGGTGACCCTCAGTGGGTTCAAGATTACAGAAAGAAAGCAGATCACTTTGCAAAAATGATTATTGATACTATTCTAAGAAATACAATTCTTGCAGACAAAATGATTGCATCTCTTGCAAAATCAGAAAAAATCTCTGAAGCAGAAGCAATGCAAAAACTCGAAGAGATGACTCCCTTAGCAAAAATTGTTCCAAATGCAAAACCTAAACCAAAAGCACCAAAACCAGAGGGACAAGAAAAGTCCGCAGAATCTGAACAAGAAGAAATGGAAGTACCAGATGGTGCAAAACCCGGACCTATTGATGTTGAATTCAAATCAAAGATGCCATCCTCTACTCCATACAAGGCAGGAGATCATACAATCAAAACTTGGGGAAGAAAAGGTGATGATAATCAAGTAATGGGCGTTTGGGGAGAATTCGTATCTGTTGACTTTGATATTTGTATTGCCGACGGAGCATGTATTGATGCATGTCCTGTTGCTGTTTACGAGTGGTTCGATACTCCAGGAAACCCTGCATCTGAAAAGAAACCACTCATGTCAAAAGAACCTGATTGTATATTCTGTCTTGCGTGTGAAGGTGTTTGTCCACCACAGGCAATCAAGATATTTGAGCAAAAATCCTGATCGAAATTCGCAAATATAAATAGCGAATGTTTATTCTGAAAGGATAGGGAATGGCCGGAAATCCTTTCACCCAATTTGTGTTTGATCTCTTTATTCTTTCAGCTATAGTGATTACTGCATATACCTGCAATTTCTATTATTTAGCATACCTTTCAACCAAACGAAAAGATATTCCAAGCTTTCTGGATTTGGGAACTCCTACAATTACAATCCAACTTCCATTATACAATGAAAAGTATGTTGCAAAAAGATTAGTTGATGCAGTATGTGCCATGGATTATCCTAAAGAAAAGATGCGGATAATGGTACTGGATGATTCTGATGATGATACAGTTGATTTAATGCATGATGTGATAAATGATTATCAGAAGCAAGGCTTTAACATAGAACACATAAGGCGAGGAACTCGAAAAGGCTACAAGGCTGGCTCTCTAAAACATGCAATGAAATCAACTAATACTGATTTTGTTGCAATATTTGATGCTGATTTCATACCCCCGCGTTGGTTTTTGAGAAAAGCAATCCCGTACTTTTCTGAACCAAAAATAGGTTTAGTTCAATGTAGATGGGGTCATGTTAATGAAAATTACTCGGCAATAACACAAGCCCAAGCTCTTAGTCTTGACTTTCATTTTCTAATAGAGCAAAAAGCAAAGAGTAATTCTCACCTTTACATGAATTTTAACGGAACTGCAGGAATATGGAGACGAGAATGTATTGATGATGCAGGAGGTTGGCATACAGCAACACTGGTTGAAGATCTTGATCTTAGCTATCGTGCACAAATGAAAGGATGGAAATGTGTATTTCTACCAGATATTGTAGTAAATGCAGAACTTCCTGTCCAAATGAATGCTGCAAAACGACAACAATTTCGTTGGGCAAAAGGTTCTATCCAATGCGCGATAAAACTTCTTTCTGATATTATCATCAAACGAAAAATAGCTATTACGACTAAAATTCAAGCATTTGTTCAACTCACCCGTCATATAGTTTATCCGCTAATGCTAATTCAATTCCTTGCACTGCCCATCCTTTTGGCAGCTGATATCAATCTCTATGTTGTGAGCTTTATTCCCGCCCTTACAATTGCTGCATACTTGGCAATGGGGCCTGGTGCTTACCTTATGATAATTCAGAAAGTTTACAATAAATCATGGAAATCAAAAGCCAAAGTTTTGCCCACTTTGTTGGTTTACAACGCTGGCCTTTCTGTGAATAATACAGTGGCAGTTTTTGATGCTATTTTGGGAAAGAAAAATGAATTTCTTAGGACTCCAAAATATGGTACTCTCAAGACACGAAACGACTGGAAGGATAATGCATACAATTTGCCTTTCTCAAAAGTAACTTTGCTTGAACTTTTCTTTGGAATTTATGGGTTAATGGGAATAATGATTTCAATTTTCAGTAATAATCCTATTTTTGTGCCAATTATAGGGATTCAGGTTCTTGGATTTTTCTATATATCCTATCTGAGCCTCTCACACTCTAGATTTAAAAGAAATAAATCAAGAGAGAATCGTGTATATTCAAGAGAAGAGAAAATGGCAAACACCATCTACAAACTTGCAATGATTGGAATGGTAGCTATAATCGTATTTGGGGCATTTATGGCAATCAAAGGTTACAATGATGATATTTATCCACTTGACAGAGTACGAGGACACCTAGATGGTATAGTTGGCTCGTCTGATCCTGCAACTCTCAAAACTCATCTACTAGCCATTCAGCAAGACCTGGAACTAATCAAGGAAAAACTACCTGAGAATAAAAACCCTGTATGGCTATTTCCAACAGAGTCTACTAACTTTCAAAGAATTTCAGCTGATATAGATTCTATGATTATCAGTCTGGAGAAAATCTCTGCAGTTCCAAAGGATAGCTCTGCATATCATACCGGAATGCTTGATATGAATGTCCGAGCTAACATTGTCAAAGAAAACATAATGGATGCCACGCCTTACATGTATGTCAGTGTTTCAAACATGATATTTAGCTCCATTTGGATTGCCGCCATATTGGGAATATTTGCTGCACTCAAAAGAAAGAAAGAACAACTAAAGACTTCTGATGTCGCAGATGGAATCTAAGAGATATTAAGCTCTTTTCTAATTTCATCTACAGCTCTAATTCCGTAGATATCTCTTACTTGTTTTACCCTTATTGCTTCTTTTAGCATGTCTCTTCCAATCTTGTTTGTCAGAATAGAGAATACATCGCTGAACCTAATTTCCCATCTGTCTGCACAGTCTAGTATTTTGCTTACTGCCCATTGTCTTACTTCGTGAGGTAATGGTATTTTTTCACCGGCTTCTATCGAAATTCTATCAAATAGGTTTACAATATCTGCTGTTTGCTCTGCCATATGCTCTAGGTCTTTTACATCACCGTACTTTGACTCTGCATTCATTCTAATGTTTGATTGATATTCAGATAGTTTCAAAAGTGCCATCATCTCCTTTGATGTATCACTAGAAGCTTTGTTCGTGACATTTCTGACTGATTGTAATTCCTGAAATACTTTGTCTGTTTTTTTGTGAAATTCTGATGTTGTCGCATCTTGTCTTTTTAGCATGTCATTTACAGTAGAGATTTTTTGTTCTATGCTGTTTGTTTTATCGTAAACATTTTGTTTAAAACCTGCAAAATCTTCTTGAACTGATTTTAACCCCTCACCCACAAATGCGGTAGAATCTGCTCTCTTCGATAATGCACTAAGCTCATCTTCTATTTTATCTATTTTTCCAGATACTTCTTTAATTGATTCTGAACTCATACTGCTCACCTCTGCTGCCTTTGATGAGACTGTTTCAAATTGCTGTTTTAATCCCTCGATTACTCCTTCCAAGGAATCTATTTTGGATGCCTTTCCAGAAATTGAATCAATTGTGGTCTTGATTGCATCAAGCTCTGAACTTAGATCAGAAGTTGATTGTGCTCTTTGTTCAATTTTTTCAAGCTCATCTTTTAGACTCGCTACTATTTGTGAACTTGATTCTAATTTTTCTGTTTTACCAGATATGCTTTCAATATTTTTCTTCAAATTGTCTATATCAGAACCAATTTCCAAGAAAGAATCTGTTTTACCAGATACTTTTCTTAGGTCATCTCTTACCTCATCAATTCTTTGAGCAATTTTGATTATCATCTGCGAGTTGTTTTTAATTGAATTCATACTGTTTTCTACTTGTTGAGCCAATTCCTGACTCTTAGGAGACTTTAATTCTGCTGCTTTGTTTACTTCTTCTTGTAGTTTTGCAGTTTGATCATTAATTTTGGTAATTAGATTAGATTGTGCTCTAAGTTGATTTAATCCAGCATACAATTTTTGAGTATCGTCTTCTAGAATGTTAATTTGTTTAGATTGTTTGTTTATGTTTTCTAAAGTTGATGTTAATGTATCCATCATTCCTTTCATGGAAATGAGTACTTTTTGATTATCTGCAAAAATTTTTGACATTGACTTAATCTCTTTTTGTAGTGTTTTAGTAGAATCTGAAACTGCAGCAACTTTTTTTAAAACTGCAGCAGGCGTTGGTTCACGTGTGGCTTTTTTCTTAGCTGTGGTTTTAGTTCTACTTGCTATTTTTTTTGTTTTTGATGCTTTAGTTTTAGCCATGTCCATGAAATGAAAAACTTACGTTAAAAAAGTTAGGTCAAAAATAAAAAATGTAAAGAGTTACTTATTGACAACTTCTGGATCATGTAGTAACTCATGGAAGGTTTTTTCTGCCAACCCTGTGTGTGTTTCAACAAAGCCTTTTGTACAGTATTCACATCTTATCATATAGTACGGTATCAGTACCGTACTATTAATAGAGAGGTAATTGTCACGTTACCTATCATGCAGTCAGATACCCCAGGTCATATTTCCACATGAAAATTCAGTTGACCTTATCATCATTCTGCATAGATTGGATAATTAGCCGTAATGAATTCAGTTGTATAAAATTTCAACTCAGAATGAAAAAAACATTTCAAACATGAATTATTTTCAGTTACAAAACTGTTTTAAAACTACTTTGCTAAAAAACTCGTATGCAAAATTTTGCTCTGCAAATCAATTCCGGGCAATTGCAGAGCACGCTTAATCAGACAGTTTCCAATTTAATTGAACAAATAACTCCAGAATTACCTCATACTACATTCGTAACGGATTTGGCATTTATCATGATAATTGGAGCAATAGTCACCTTAGCATTTTTTAAGATTAAGCAGCCTTTAATCATTGGTTATTTGTTTGCAGGAATGCTGATTGGCCCTCTGTCGCCTCTTTGGTCTTGGTTGTTACCGGAAGGAGGTCCTTCTGGAGATGTACTGGAGGGTGTAGGGATACTTTCGGATATTTCTGCACTTAATCTGTTTGCCGAGATAGGTGTTATTCTATTGTTGTTCGTCATTGGAATTGAATTTCCGTACGCAAAAATCCGTAGTATAGGACGAGTTGCAGTGGGTGTTGGAACTATAGGTCTCTTTGGAACCCTTGGTGCAGTATTTTATGCTGCAACTGCTCTTGGTTTGAACTTTATGGATGCCTTGTTTATCTCTGCAGCATTATCTATCTCCAGTACCGCAATTATTGTAAAAATATTCGAAGATATGGGAAGAATAAAAAAAGAATCTTCGATTCTTGTTCTTGGAATTTTAATCGTAGAAGATGTCATTGCTGTTATTTTGATCTCCTCTCTACAATCTATTGCGTTGGTAGGAGCAGTTTCCATAGAAAGTGTTGTAGTAATTGTTCTTGTGGCAGCAGGATTGATTGTAGGAACATTTACTGTTGGAACTAGAATTATTCCACCTCTAATTGACCGAGTAGCTGCGGCCGAACACCGAGAGATACTTTTGTTAAGCGTTTTGGGAGTGTGTTTTGGTTATGCCTTGCTTGCAAATATAGTTGGATTGTCTGTAGCCATTGGAGCATTCTTGGCAGGTGTGTTGGTAGCTGAATCCAAGTCTTCTGAAGTTTCTAAAATGCTTTCTAGCCCCATAAAAGACATGTTTGTTGCAATCTTTTTCATATCTGTAGGTGCTCTGATGGATGTATCTCAATTAGAAAATTACATGTTTATTGCAATAGTTTTGATTGCTGTAGCTACTGGAATGAAATTTGGAGGAAATATGTTGGGCAATTTCATCTTTAGGCAAAAACGGGGAAAATCCCTTCGTTCTGCATTTGCACTAGCTTCTCCTAGAGGGGAATTCTCAATTGTTATTGTAAAAGCTGGTGTGGATATAGGTGCTGTAAGCACATTTTTGTTTCCATTAATTGGTATAATTTCTATAGTTACGGCATTTATTTCGCCATTTTTGGTAAAAGCAAGTGACAAAGTAGTATCAAGATTACAGGACAAAGAAAATGTCTGACGAATTAAAAAAACTTCTTGATCAAGTACATGATGGGGTAACTACTTTTGATTTTGATGGAAAACAAGTTCCATGTATTATACTCGATGAGAAAAAATTCGATGAAATGATGAAAAATGTTGCCGGCAAGCCTTTAGCAATCAATACTGATTTGAATATACTTCACGACGGTTTAGGCCATGTGTTTGTCGAAGTTACATTGACTTTCTCTCAAGGCGGATTTGTAGAAACATTTCTAATTAATGCAAACAAAGACTTGCTGTTTTTTCAGTGTTTGGCAAAAACATCCATGCTTGCTCTATCTTCTCCTAAATCTACATATGGAAAGGATAATGTCTTTATGGTTCAACTTCCCAGACCAGAAAAAGCAGAAAATGCATTAGATGTTATTGTAAAGGCTCTTGAAAAAAACCATAATTGATGGTGCAGTCGCCGGGATTTGATAACGGGCCACGAACTTGGAAAGCTCGAATAATAACCAAACTATACTACGACTGCGCCAATTCTATCAGTCAGAATTTGGATATTAAACTGTTTTTAACTATTTTCTAGTACTATTGTCATGAATGAAAAACTATCAAAAAAAATAGAGGAAAAAATACAAGAAACTATTTCCAACAAAAATGAAATTACACAAATTTTCCAGTCTCTTTCTGGAATTGAAAATTCTAAAGATTTTGCTTTTGGAATTTTAATGGGAAGACTATACAATTCATTTTACTATCAAAGCAAAAGGATTTTGAACAGAGAACCAACTAAAGAAGAATTTAATGAATTTTTAGAACTAATTCAAAAAAGAAAGTCTAAGCTAAAAAATCTATTTGCTTGATTTTTTTAGTGGGATTACTTTGATTGTGGGGGATCCTGGTAGTTTGACACAAGCTCCTCTTAGTGCCTTTCTAGCTGCCTCTACGTGTTGTTCATTGACATGCATTTCCATAATACATTGTCCTTGCTTCACTCTTGCTGCAAGACTTACTGCCTTGCCCCATGCTCTTCTCATTCCCTCTTGAAGTCTGTCTGCACCTGCAGTTGCAATCATTTTGTTTTCTCTTAAGAGATTGTGGGGATACACTCTAAGTCTGGAAAAGTAACCGGTTTCACCTGTTGTTTTTTCTAATGATTTGTTTGCAGCTAATCTGCAGGCTTCAATTGCCATGTGTCTGATCTGAACTTTTTCATTAATCAATAACTGAACGCAATAATCATAATCACCTCTTTTTCCTCCTTGAAATTTGGCAATTTTTGGCTGAGGTTTGCCTTTGATGTACTCTTTTCTAGTAAATGGCTGACCTTTACATTGCCTGTAATTTGCCCCGTGCATAATATCTCAGCCCTATAGCCCCATATTTTAACGGTTAGCCGTAAAATACTCTCATATTCCAATGCTTATATTGAAAACTAGTAACTTTCACATCATTATGGAAGATACTCCACTAGTAGAAGGTACATTGGTGTCTAGCCAAACAAAAATTTCTGATAAGGAAATGATTCATGAATTAGAATTAAAGGGATTTGGGGAACATGAAAATGATGGTTATTTTTTAAAATCATTTGAAACACTTTATCTGTTATACACCGATAAACTTGATTTAAAGAAAACCAAGAAAAAAATTAATTTTAATGAAATGATGGAGATTGCCCAAACTGATGATTCAGACATTCTAACAAAATTTCTAATCTATAGGGATCTTAGAAACAGAGGATACGTTGTAAAAGATGGATTTGGATTTGGCTCTGATTTTCGAG
This sequence comes from uncultured Nitrosopumilaceae archaeon, assembly GCA_964460675.1. Lineage (GTDB taxonomy): Archaea > Thermoproteota > Nitrososphaeria > Nitrososphaerales > Nitrosopumilaceae > CAYWRD01. The sequence continues at coordinate 10,809 of CAYWRD010000015.1, read as the reverse complement.
TTTATGAACGAGGCCAATTTGGAGAAAAGGGCGCAAAATTTCTTATCTTTGGCTTAAACGAAGGGCAGACTGAAAAGATGGGAAACCTCCAAAAAACGGTGGAACAAATTACTCAAATGGGTAAAGAACCAGTAATTGCAGTAATTGAACGACGGGGAGAGGTCATTTATTATAAAATAAACAAAATGAATTTTTATGAAAACAAATCTCAGATAGAATTCTAAATGTTAACTGCCCATTCGGTTGAATACTTTAGCAGATTGTGCTCTTCGGCATACATAAAATCATACACTTGCACATGATTAGTTTCATTTGACCATAATTTTTCAAAATCTTTCATTTTTCTTTCTGTTCTTGATTTTTCATTCCATGATGTAAACACATCCACTGATTCAAAATCTCTTGTCTCCGCAGAAAACGATTCGCTTGATGTTCCTGTAAATGCAACCATATCATCATTTTCATCTATGAAAATTCCTATTCTTTCTGAAAATTGATCAGCAATTTCCTCTGAAGTAGGTATTGCAACCTTTAATTCGATTTGACCATTATTTACAATATCTTGTACTTTTTGGATTTTTTTGTCTCCAATTAGTGCTGAATCAAATCTTCTTGTATATTTTTCAGAAAACAACTTTGCAAAGAGGTTTAAATCATAAACCCTGAATCTATGCCCAGTAATCATTCTTAATTTTGCATTTCCAGAAGAGAAATTCTCAAAACCCATTGCTATTGTAACTAAACTGTCAATTGAAAGAAAATCAACACACCTATCATATTCTATACAATTACCTAAACATGGAAAGAAAAATTCTGATACAATGTTGTCGACATCTGATCTATATTCTTCTTTAAGATTAAGTTCCTTTAATCCCACAAACTCGATTCTAGTTTTTATTATTTAAAGAAATAATATTTAATCCAAACACGTAGGATTTTGACGTATTTCATAAATACTAAAACCAAATCATTAATTCATGAACAAACAACTAATGATTGCAGTAGTTACTGGAATTATTCTAGTAATGGCAATTACTGTTAATCTAAGTTTTGTTGAAAATCAAGCAGAAGCAGAAATGACTCCATTTCCATCAAGAGAAAAAGTGATATCAGTTACTGGAACAGCAACAACTTCAGTTGAACCTGATTTGCTTATTGTGACATTTGGAGTTGAAAACCAAGAAAAAACTGCCAAGGGTGCGCTTAATGCAAACTCTGTTAGTATGAATGCTATCGTTGAGGCAATTAAATCAGTAGGAATATCTGAGGATGAGATTAGTACTTCGAGAATTAGTATACATCCAGTCTATGATAGCTATAGAGATCCTGTTACTGAAAAACACACTCAAGAACTAATTGGGTATAGAGTCACAAATACGCTGACTGTAAAAACCACTCAATTGGATAAAGCAGCTGACATAATTGATGGTGCAGTATCTGCTGGAGCAAATAGGGTTGATAACGTATCATTTACTTTATCTCCACAAAAGTCAATTGACGTCAAAGACGAACTGTTATCTGATGCCATACTTAATGCAAAAAAGAAAGCAGAAAATGCATTGCGACCTCTTAATCATCAAATCATTGGAGTAAAAGCAGTTCAGCTTTCTGAATTTGGAATGCCACCACCAATACCACTTTACAGCACGTCTGTAATGGCAGAAGATGCTTCATTCAAGTCATCAACGCCAGTATTTTCATCTGACCAAGATGTTTCAACAACTGCAAATGTAATATTTCTAATTGGAAGTAACTAACTTCCTTCTTTTGTTTTTTCTATGATTCAAAATACTTAATTTAAGACCATATCAAAGATTCATATGATTAATCCTGAATTAATGGAACTTTTAGAATCAAATGATGTTTTGGATGTTCTTCGAGATTCGGTTTCTTATCAAATAGAAAAACTACAAAATGTAGAAAAAACTGACGATGGACAAGATTGGTATAGGGGACTTCCACAGATAACTAAAGAAAAGTTTGACAACTACAAGACAGATTACCAACATCTATCTCATATACTGAATTCAGATCATGATCATATTGTTTCTGAAATGAAAAAGGGATATTACTATTGGAGACTACTAAGATCGGCATGCGTTACATATCAAAATGATTTAGCTGAATATGATCAACAACTTCTAGACGAGTTTGCATTCAAACCCACTCCTGCAATTTCAAATAACTCCATACTCCACAAATGTATCGGAATATTTGAACAACATGTAGTTGAAAATGAAAACTAGTTCAACAACTTTTCCTAATTAATTCTAATTCTATACCAACGGTACAAACACATAACCATCATCAATTTTTTTTTCTATCATACCTTGTTCTATTTTTTGGAATCTGACAAGCTTTTGTGTATTCTTGCCTATCGGTGCAACTAAAAGACCTCCTTCTAAAATCTGGTCAATTAATGGAGTAGGTATTTTTTCACATGCGGCAGTAATTATGATTCTATCAAAAGGGGCTTTTTTGGAAAATCCCAACTTACCGTCTCCTTCTATCACTTGGACATTTTTCACGTTTGCATTTCTGAGATTGTTTTTGGCAAACCCAACAAGTTCAGCGTTTTTTTCAATTGTATATACTGTTTCAGGATATACTAGATTTGCAATAATGGCTGACTGCCAACCTGAACCAGCACCTATCTCTAATACTTTCATTTTTGGTTTAACATCCAGCCATTCTGTCATGCGAGCTACCACAGAAGGCTGTGAAATGGTTTGACCGTTCTTTGTTTCGATTGGTCTATCCTCGTAAGCATTTTCTTTGTATTCGTTTGGAACAAAAAATTCTCTTGGCGTTTTTCTAATTGAGTCTTTCACTAAATCGTTAGTTAGAAAACCCTTCTCTTTCATGATCTGAATTAACTCTTCTATTTTTTCTTCCATTGTTACAAAACCCATTGATGTTAATCATGATTGATCCTTAAGACTAAAAAACCGTATTTTACATTGAAATTGATTGAATGTTCTGATGTGAAAATTTAGTTTGAATAATTAGAGCTAAAATAACTAACAATAGACTAACACTACTTAAGAAATAATATATCATCAAAGAATTGGTGGCCAAACGGTATAAACCTGCAATTAATTACAGATTAAAAGAAATCCCAGTAAAACAAATTAAGATCTGGAAAGATGCTCAAGCAAGAAAACTTGATCGAGAGGGTATCTCAGAACTTGCAAAATCAATTAAATCTGAGGGTCTTTTGAATCCGCCACTTGTTCAAAAAGAAAGCAAAAACACCTATCTTCTGATGTCTGGCCAACGTCGCCTTGCAGCCCTTAAACGCCTTGGAGCAAAAAAAATTCCAGTTCATGTGATTACTAGAAAAACTGAGTATGATCTTGATGATGCAAAGGCAGCTTCTGTTGTAGAAAACATACATCGGGCAGACATGACCCAAAAAGAAATAGCCGATGCTTGCAAGTTTCTGACAGAACAAGTAGGCAAAGCCGAAGCATCCAAATCAATGGGTATGTCAAGACCAACTTTGAATAAATATTTGGGATTTGCCGGCGTTCCTGATAGGCTAAAGTTACTGGTACCTGAGTTGCTTACACGAGATGAAATGACAAAACTATACCTTTCTGTACCAAACATATCGAAAGCTGAAAAGATTGCCCAAAAAATATCAAAACTTGATCCTAAATTGCGAAAAAAGTATGTAACTGCACTTTCTCGTTCTCCAAAATCTTCTCATAAAACACTCCTTAAGAGAGCAAAGTCCATGAGAGTCAAACAGAACATATCTGTTCATTTATCAAAAACAGCTGCAAAAAAACTTGCTAGACTATCAAATAAACAAGATGTAGCTCCCGATGAATTAGCAGAAAAAATAATTTTGAGTCATCTAAAACGAAAAAAAGGAAAATAAACTAAATTTATAATTTAGTTTAGGATTTTCTAATTTTTTTGATTTTATCTGCAGCCTTTTTTTTTGCATCTTTTAGATGCTTGTCAGCTTCTGCACCGACTTTCTTTAATTCTGACTCTGTTTCAGCTTTTGCTTTTTTTATTCCTGCCTCGACATCAGCTTTTGTTTTCTTTATCTCTGCATCAGCTTCAATGTTGTCTTTCTTTTTTGCCATACAATAGTTGTAGGTTCTTTACAATTAAACCGTGATAACAAATTCAGCTTAATTTAATACCATTATGACAATTTTCTTTATTATGTAGATATTTTCTAGTTTTTAGTTAATCTCTGAGATTTTAAACATACAAAATAGCAAACTAATAAATAAAATTCTACGGTAGTTAAAAAATGAGCAGCACAAATCTATCGCATCGCTTTAACAAAAAATTAGTGATAGGCATAGGATCAGGTGCTGTGGCAATTGCAGTTATAATTTCTGTTTTGATGTTAATGCCACTTGAAATACAATCTGATAAAACGCCGTCAGATAATATTGATGTCATGCCTCAATCTCAGAATCCTATAGTAGCTGAGATAAATGATGAAGTAATCCGATTAAATGAAGTAGAAGATACGGTACAGGCTTACCTTTCACAAGGACAGCAATTGGGTAAATCGGCTGCACTTGACAGAATTATTGTAGAAACACTCCTAGTAGATGAGGCAGAATCTCGTGATATTTCATTCACCCTTGATGAGGCAGAAGAACAATTAACAAACACATACCAACAAAGCGGGTTAACTAAACAACAATTCGAACAAAGACTTGAACAATTAGGCACTACCTACGAAAAGACCATAGAGATGTATCGCTCTCAAATGATCATTAATGATCTCTTAACACAAGAACTCTCAGATTCTCAAATAACGGTCACAGACGAAGAAGCAAAACTCTTCTATGATCAGAATTTGGATGTGATAAAATCACAGATGGGAAACACTACGGTTTTTGAAGATGTTTCTCCTCAAATAAAATCTACCCTAAAACAACAAAAGCAGCAACAACTCGTATCGGACTTTATAGAAGATCTTAGAGATGATGCAATGATTCTGACTTACAAAGACAGATTGTAAAACAAATACTAGTTTACTAATTGATCTTGTTTTACTGATAATTCCTCAGTGAATCTTTTAAAGTAAAATCGATATTATTACTTGTGCGCTGCCAATAGGAGTCATTCATCCGTTTATCTATTGCCAGACCATAGCGTCCAGAGTTGGGCTTTGTTTTTAGCCCAACTTTTCCTTAATTTCATCTGATACAACTCTGTGTTATATTCAGCTCATCTATTGAGTTTCAGCTTATCTTTGTATGAGCATACAAAAGAGATAGCGAATAACATAATGTATATGAAACAATTTTTAGATTTTATTAATCAAAAAACAAAATCATCTAACATTGTCAGTTATGATAATTTGGCGTTATGTGGAACTTTGAGCACTTCCATGGTGATCTTTGCACTCGTATTGTCTGTAGGTTCTTAGGTGCTGCAAAAATGGTTTTCAACGTTTTAGTTACATGTAATCCTGGAACAAGGCAATCCGTTATTGATAAAATTAAAGAATTCAAAGATATTAAAAATATTCAACAAAGAAAAGATGAAAATGAGTTACTTTTAGAAATTGACTCAAACGATGTAAAATATGTACAAAATAATGTAATTAATAGGATTAAGGATTTTGAAGATATTACAGAAGCAATTCTTCAATCTTGATTATAGGTTGATGTCTCTGCCAGAATACTGAGGTATTTTTTTAGGTACATCAAAAATTTTCAACGATTCCAAATATCGTAACTGCTCTGATATTGCTGAACCATCTCCAAATGATATCAGTATTCTGTCGTTATGGTTAATTTCGTATTCAGAAATGTTTGAATTGTATTTTTCTCCATTCACATATACTGACAACGAGTCATTTTTTTCAGAACAAAATATGTCCGTCTTGTCATTTACCTGATAATTCAAAGTTATGCAATCTGTATTTACATTCATTTCAAATGATGCAAATAACATTCCTAGAGGGACGCCCGTTGCGTGCTTGTGAATCATGTATGGATTGTCGTTTTCAAAATGTATGTATTTGCTTGATAGCTGAAACTGTGATAGTCCAAAATTCAGTTGTTCACCATACACAAAAACTGTTAATGCCGCATGTGTATGGTCACTTCCATAATCCCCTACTCCGTATTGCTGTGCTAACTGTTGATCTGGACTCATAGGTCGGGTATTTTTGATAATTCTAGAGTCTATGTCATCTTGATTTACTAAATAAAATGAGATGAATCCTGCCGAAAATACACTAAAAACCAAGATCCCAATCAGAATTCCTTTGCCACTTGATCTGATAGGTGTACCTGGTCCCTCAAAATTATCTTGTATTTTTTCTTCAAAATGTCCCAAATTACTCTCCTCGTATCTGCCAGGGAGACTGAAGTCTGAATCATGATCTTTGGGAAGTGTTTTTTTGTTATCTTCAGACATTCCAGCTCAACTTCTTTTGTTCGTTATAAAACATTAGTCCGTATTTCTAAGTGACCATTTCATCTCTTCATTCTTTTTTACAAATTTCTCAGGAGGTTCTTTACTGTGTTTATTTTTGATATGTTCCATGTATGATTCAAGTGAGGAAAAATTTTCATTACAAATAGGGCATTTCTTTTCAAACATTGCCTAACTATGGTAAAAAATTTAATTTAATTATTATCATGATTTTCATTTACTCAAACACGAATTATGCCATTTTGAACTAAAAATTCCAACCCATCTGCAAATTCTTGATCTGTAATAAGTCTGGCTGACCACCATTTTGCATTTAATTTTACCCACTCTGGAATTGTTTGTTCTGTTGTGAATTGATTTGTTTGTACCGAATCCAATTGTATGATTCCTTCTTTTATCATAAACTCAATACCTGATGCAAAGTCTTTGTTTGATATATTTCCCTCAGACCACCATTTTGCATTATTTCTTATCCAATGAGGTAATTTTACTTCAGAAATGGATTCTGACTCGTCACTAACTATTTCAGAATCATATCCATTTCTACCATAAATTTTCACTAATTTCTCTACATCAAGTGGTGTAATGTCAGTGGAGATGATTTTAGTGGGCTTCATAGGAATCATAACCGAAGGTGGTCTTTCAATCCCATCATACCACCTCTGAAATCTATCTTTGTCTTGTGTAATATAATGCCCTAATCCCAAAGCATGTCCTATCTCGTGTTTTATTGTCATTCTCAAATTTGATTCAGGTGCAAGATAGTCTGTATATCTGGGAGTGAACTCTACCACAGAATAATAATATCCAGGATCCTCTGCAGGCACTGTATAATCAGTTCTATCTAGTTCTATATTGAGAAAATAAATTATAATGTCTTGATTGTTTAATCCGTTTCTGAATGTTACTCCTGCGATTTCAAATTCTTTGTCTTTTTCAGGTTTAGGATGATAGCTTATCGTTATATCGCAGTCTAATCCTTCTGACTGTTTTTCAATTGATATTAACTGCAGATCAATATTCCAAGCATCCTTATTCTTTGTATGTTGGTTTAGCTTGTTTTCCCAATCAATTATCGGACCTCTTGTGTATTTTGATAGTTTTTCCCATGCATTGCTAATGTCTGTGTCTGGTTCAAATGCACATACTGTAGGATTATGAGTTAATGTTCTACCTAGGATTTTATAATCATCATCGGGATATGTTATTGCAAACGAATTTGGAATAGATACTATTCCAATTAATATCAAAAGCAACAAAATCTTTTTCATAATTTTCTACTAATTTAGATCAATATTTCATTTTCTAGAATTAGAGAAACTGTTATTTGTAATTTGGTCATAATTTACATAAAAAAATTCTAGTATTCTTCTTCTCCTGGGAAAAGAAGACACCAATAATTTGCACTTGTTCTAGCAGATCTTTTCTGGCCTACTTTGCATGGCCCAAATACCTTTCCTGAGGCCAATTCTGTCTGATAGTTAGGGACTCTTTTTATCTGCTGAACTATGGCAGGTGTTACAAAAAAGGAGCTAATTTTCTGATTGTTTATCTCAAAAGATTCTACAGTATCTATGATGTTGTACTCTGTAAGTCCATCTTCCCCTATTGCACTTTTTGGCGTGTATGGCGATGGTCTTCCCCTATTGGTTCTAAGGTTTTTGATATTGATCTTCTTTCCTGAAATCTTTCCAATTCCTACTGCTTTTGTTTGCTCCTGTGGTTTGTTGTAATCACCCAAGTTGATTTGAGTTTGTGTCATTTCAGTCATTTGTGATTTTCATTATTGTATACGATCAAATTCTAAATGAGTGATTTTATGTGTGGAATAATGACTCAAAGTCAAACTTTGGTTAATTTCATTACTGATGTGTGTATTTAAGATATTTTTTATCGATCTAGACTTATCGGTAACAACTTATTGCACAAAAAACACCAAAAAGCATATTGAATGGCTTGGAATCATCTGAAATCTCACCAGAACAATGGTTGTCATTAAACCAGTTTCTCTATGATATACAAAAAATCAAATCTGAATGTTTGACAGTGTATTATCCTTATGGCGAAGGAGAAGATACAATAAAACTACTTCAAGATACTAAAAGAAAACCATCACATGAAAAAATTGAATCTGCAATAGAAAACAGGATCAATAAACTCAAACAGAATCCTTCAACTGCTGGAAAATTTGTAAAAACGCTTTGTATTTTTGGCTGGATAAAGAATGGGAAAGTTCAAACCAAAGAGATTGGAACCTCAAAGAAACTTCCTTACATATACATGGTAAGCAAAAAACCATACATCAAACCATTTCAGGATATTTTGAAAACAAATTATGGTGTGCTATTGGTTATAATGGATCAAAAATCAGCTAAAATCCAAAAATTTCATGGAAGCCAGATAGTACAAGAAGCTAAACTTGGAATTGATCTTAGAGCAAGACACAAAAAAGGTGGTCAAAGCCAAGGAAGATTTCTTCGAGCTAGACAGACGAAAATACACGTCTTTTTCAAAAAAGTTGCACGTAAGGTAAAAGATATGAACTCTGATTCAGAGCTGATATTGTTGGGAGGTAACGGCACTGCCAAAAACCAATTTTTTGATGAACTTCATTCCGACGTTGCAAAAAAATGCAGATTTGTAGAAGACATATCTTTTGATACTTCAAAAAATGAGATTCATGAAAAGATCATTAATCACCTATACCAGTTTAGAAAAAAACACATGTCTGAAGTATTAGAAAAATATGAAAAACTTTTCAAAGAGGGTCTTACTGCAAAAAAAAATTCTAACATTAACAAAGCACTACGTTTGGGAGCAGTTGATACCTTGATAGTTTCAGCTGACTATCATACCAAATCTCAATTCAGAAATATCTTGAAAATGATAGAAATGGCAAAAAACACATCAGCTAAGATAGAGTTTGCAGTTTCCCCTAAAATAATTAAAAAATTGGATATTAATGATTCAGCTTTGGCAATATTGCGTTTTAGAATTAAATAATTTTCTGTATGTTTGGTTGCTCACATCATAAATGCAATTTCATTAAAAACAAACTTTATACTAGAATGATGCTTCGAAATACTAGATCATTTTTATCATATGCAAACTATATGATTCTGTGGGACTAAAAAGATGTAATTTTTGTGGCAGAGAATTTGAGCATTGGAACAACGATTATTGCTCAAACAGATGTGCTGCTAACTTTAGAGATTACAAAAACTAACAGAAATGAAGTGGAATCTGAAAAAACCTATGTGTATTCCTACTTTAGGTACAACACTGCTCCAGCTAATGCAGCTAGAATACCAATGAAGATCAAAGTGTTTCTAAATTCAAGACTATTGAATACTTGACTCATAGGTACAATGGTATGTAAATATATTTAATATATAATCTTAAATTACCTTAGATTTGTATAATTTAATGGCATAATACTATACAATTTTACAGGAAATTACATCATTAATTAAAATACGATGCTATTCATTCTTAGGTATGAAAAAATGGATTCATGCAAATGTTTGGATATCTGCCTTTACGATGTTCTTTGGAAAAAATGCATATGATGAATACACTGACTGTTTTGAATGTCATGAACCTCTACGTTGTTGCACATGTACATGTCCTTATTGTGGAAAGCGTGACAAATGCCAATGTGCATTGTTTGATGCCGCAACTGGAGGATGATGTTGCTGACGCCAAGAAATCTTTGTAATCTAAACTAATTCGTCTTTGTTTTCTACTTCGTCTATGCGAACTAGTTCTTCTTTATCAATATCTTCTAATGCACACAAGATACTTCCGCAAAGGTAGCATGGAACATCTGCTGGCGGTTCTTGCTGCAATAATTGATTAAGATCAAAACTAGTCCCTTTGTCACATCTAGGACAATATAGAGTAAGCACTTTCACAATTTATGGTATAATTGACCTCTTAAAACTAAATTGGGAAAAAGCAAAATACGATGAGACTTCAAAATTATATTGCAGAAAATAATTCAATTACATAATATGATAAAATATTAATTTAAAACCATAAACTCTCCTACATCTATAATAACAAAATAGAATTAAATTCACTTGGTCTTTATGTTGCCTACAAATTTCTTACAAACCAAGACCAGGCCATTGGAAAAACGGAAGCTATATCTCTTCATGTTTTGACCACGGAAGTTAATGCTATTGGTACATTTTAGTAATCATTTCTTTTTTCTAATGGTTTTTTCCGACATGGAAAATCCCTAGTTTTATTGTAATTGGATTTATTGTAAGGCAAACCATATCTGAAGTTTTTTAGTTTTTTGCCGTATGATATTTATCTAGTGGACTCTGAATTCCGTCGTGGCTGAATCAGAAATTCGTAATCACAAACTAAATGATG
>CAYWRD010000014.1:0-20000 GCA_964460675.1 uncultured Nitrosopumilaceae archaeon | reverse complement strand
GAGACTGAGGCATTCTATGGGGAAGTAGAAAAACTTGCAAAATCTGCTGAAATTAAGATTAAACCGTATCATCGTTACATTACATCTGATCTTTCTTACGTTCCAGCAAACATACCTACTCTAGGTAGTATGGGACCATTAGCTGAAAATATTGGAACTGCAAATGAATATGTTCAACGTGATAGTGTTATTGACCGTTCTATTTTGTTAGCTCTTACGATAAATCATTGTTCAAAAAGTGCATAATTAATGGATCTTGAAAAAATAGAGTCCGCATTTGTTACAGATAAGCGCAAGAAATTTGCTAGAGCAAAACACGGGATGGTGGCTTCTGCATTTCCTGATGCTACAAAAGCAGGAGTCAAAATGCTGCAAAAAGGCGGTAATGCAATTGATGCTGCATGCGCTACTGCATTAGCTTTAGGTGTTTGTGAGCCTCAGGCATCAGGAATTGGCGGACAATCTATGGCCATAATTCACATGAACGGGCGGTCCATTGCAATAGATGGTTCCAGCCGTTCACCATCACTTGCGCATTCTTCAAAATTTACAAAAAAGCGCCCTAGATCATTAGGGTATAGGGCATCTACTGTACCTAGCACTCTGTCCACAATAGGATTCTTGCATGAAAAATATGGTACATTGGAATGGGAAACTATCGTAAAGCCTGCAATTAATCTTGCAAAGCAAGGATACAGAATTACAAAATTGCAACATGATTTGCAAGTAAGAGAACTACATAATTTTATGAAAATAAAATCAAAGTCTGGCGCAAAATACTTTCTAAAAGATGGCGAAGTTCCATATGAAGTTGGAGATAAATTCATTCAAGATGATTTAGCTCACACGCTAACTACGATTTCTCAGTATGGTTTTAGGAGTTTTTACCACGGGCAAATTGGAACGCAGATTGACAAAGATATGAGACAAAACAGGGGACTAATCCGTGAAGAAGATCTTGCATACATCCCAGAGCCAGTTGAAAGACGCACAATAGCACGAAAGTATAGGACGGTACGTGTAGTTACACTCCCACCTCCTGCTGCAGGTAGAACTTTGTTACTTACACTCATGATGTTGAATCACCTCCCATCAAAATTTTTACGAAGCGGAAAACCGATGTCTTATCACTTTGTAGCTGAAACTTTTAGAAAGGCTATTTTTCACAGAATTCAAAAACCATTCAATCCACACACTTACAGTCAGATGCAAGACAAATGGCACCTTGAGCGTTCTTTTGCAAGACAAATGGCAGACTCGATTCATAACAGTATGGATGCTACTCTTCCTCTGTCTGATCCTGATTTTGGTGGGGAAGATACTACGCATCTATCAGTAATGGATGATCAAGGAAACGCAGTAGGTATTACACAGTCAATCGAGCTAGCATATGGTTCCAAGGCAGCAGCAGATGGATTAGGATTTCTGTACAATAACTACATGTCTGCGTTTGAATTTACAAATCCAAACCACCCTTTCTATATTAGACCAAATGCCGTACCCTGGACGTCAGTGTCTCCTGCATTGGTTTTTCATAAAAACCAACTATGGATGGTACTGGGTAGTCCTGGCAGTCAGAGAATATTTTCTACAGTATCTCACTTTCTTTCAAGGATAATTGATGACAATTTGCCTATGCAGGTAGCTATGGATAGACCTAGGTTCCATTGCCAAGTAGGAGGAACAGTTAGCATAGAAGATGGTGGATTTTCAGATAAAGTAGTGAATTTTCTAAAAGAGATGGGTTATGAAATATCTGTCAAAGATAGATATTCATTCTATCATGGAGCTATTCATGCAGTTATGAAATGCCAAACCATGGATGAATTTCAAGGCGCAGCAGAAGTAAGGCGAGATGGAACTGCTGCAGGACTAAATTGAGCAAATTACCTTTCTTACTATCTATTCCTCATGGTGGAACAAAAACTCCTCATGAATTAAATGAAATAACTTGTATTACTAAACAGGATCTCTTTGATGATTCAGATCCATTTGTGATAGAACTGTATGATTTAGGTGACAAAGTTTCTCGAGTTGTAAAGACCGATATTGCCAGAGCCTTCGTTGATCTTAACCGTGCACCTGATGACTTTGCACCACAGAACCCTGATGGCTTGATAAAGAGTGTTACATGTTATCAAAAACCAATCTATAACAAAGGACAAGAACCAGATCAAAGTTTACGAAATTCTCTAATTGAAAAATACTATACACCATACCATGATGCTATTGAAAAAAGCATGAAAGAACTTGATTTACAATTTTGTTTTGATTGTCATTCTATGGCGTCTATGCCGCCAAACATAGCACCAGATAGCAATAAGAAAAGACCTGTTTTTTGCCTCTCAAATCGGGATGGTTCTAGTGCTCCAGATGAATCAGTAGAGCTTTTAGCTGATTGTATCTCTGATTGTTATGGTGTAAAAAGAAGCGATATCTCAATTAATGATCCATTTCATGGTGGCTATATTACAAAATATCATGGAAATAATCCTGTGCCGTGGATTCAAATTGAGATGAATAGGGATTTGTACTTGGATGAAAAATGGTTTAACAAAGATTCACTTGATATTGACAAATCGCGTCTTTCAGACCTCAATAAACAGTTTGAAGAATCATTGAAGCTTTTTCACTCTAAACTATGAAAAATACTATAAGATAATTCTTAATTATCTAAAATTGTTATTTAGAATATGCAAGCTTATGTCCTAATTAATTGTGAAACAGGTACAGAGTCTTCTGTAATAGCTGAATTGAAAAAATCCCCTGAAGTTGTAGAAATCAATGGAATATGGGGCAAATATGATATCTTTGTAAAGATTGTTACTGACAATCCACAGGAAATAGACACGTTGATTTCAAAACTTAGAAGTCACAAAGCTATAACCAATACATACACAATGCATGTTCTGTATGGTCAGGGCGGTACCATAGATGAATAGTTATTTTAAAACAATAATTACTACATAAAATTTAGAACAATTATGAATGCTGCAGAAAAAAAGGAAATTATTGATTGGGTTAACAAAAGATATGATGAAGAAGTACCAAACCCTGTAAAATTTATAGTTAGAAGAAAAGCAAAAAGAATTGAAAAACTAGACATCGAAGAATTTCCTGACTCTGTTAGAAAGTGCACTTTTGAAGAATTTCTGGCAATTCTCCAAGATGCGTACAAAAATAAAAAATTAAAATTCTAAAATTAGCTTAAACTATCTTGTCTCAGCTGGAATAATAGTAGGATAGAGGTGAAAAGCTTATTATAATAAAAATTGACTTTTTTACGTATTATGGCATCTGAACAAACACAACAGGTGATCACTGTCACTGAAAAGGCAGCAGAAAAGATCAAAGAGTTCATGGCCGAAGAAGCAGAAAAACCAGAATACCTTAGAGTCTATGTTCAAGGTGGTGGTTGTTCTGGTCTGTCTTACGGAATGGGCTTTGAGAAATCACCAGAAGAAGATGATCTAGTTCTAGAAGAAAATGGTGTAAAACTTCTAGTTGATAGCTACAGCATCGATCATCTACAGGGTGCAAATGTAGATTACATTGAAAGCCTAATGGGCTCTGGATTTAAAATCAACAATCCAAATGTTGTAAAATCCTGTTCATGTGGTCACTCTTTCAGCACTGAGTAAATAACACCAATTTTTTCATTTTTAGAAAGTTTCTAGTGGAAACTATTTTCAGTATTTTTAAAAATCAGCCTAAGATCCTGCGATACCCTCATATATCGAAACTAGGAAGGCAAATTATGTTACTTAAGGAGATGAATAATTTATGCCTCAATCAGGAATCGTCAAATATCATGTTAAACTTTCCTACGAAGTTGATGGTCTTGTTGAACGAGCAGACATAATCGGTGCAATCTTTGGTCAAACAGAAGGACTGTTAGGACCAGAGATGAATCTGAATGAACTGCAACGCGTTTCAAAAGTAGGAAGAATAGAAGTAAATTCTAAATCTACTGCAAACACCACATCTGGTGATGCACTAATACCAATGAGTACTGATATTGATACATGTGCATTAATTGCAGCTGCTATTGAAAGCATAGACAAAGTTGGTCCATTTGATTGCAATTTCAAATTAGAAGGAATAGATGATGTACGTGCAGCAAAGAAAGACGACATCATAAAACGTGCAAAAGAAATCAAACAACGTTGGGCAACAAAATCAGTCAGCGAAGCTGAAACAATGCTAAAAGATGTTCATTCAGGCGCTGGTGGTAAAATCACAACTTATGGTCCATCCAAACTAACTTGCAGTACTGGAGTGTTTGACTCTAACTGGATAATTCTAGTTGAAGGAAGGGCAGATGTGATTAATCTACTAAGAGCTGGTTATGATAATGCAATTGCTATTGAAGGTGCAAAGATTGATGAAACAATCAAAGAATTATGTGAGTCAAAAGACAAGGTAATAGCTTTCCTAGATGGAGATAGAGCAGGTGGCTTTATCTTAAAAGAACTAAAATCTGTTGTTCCTATTGATCATGAAGTAAGAGCCGATGTAGGAATCGAAGTTGAAGAATTAACTCCACAAAGAATAGACGAAATTCTAAGACCTTTGGTTCAAGAAATAACAACTGGAAAGCCTGCAGAAAAGACACCAACAGTAAGTGAAGATGAAAAACCAATTGCAGAAATGGCATCTAAAATTTTCCCTAACCTAAATGAAACTCTTGAAGCAATAGCTCTTGATGAAGAAGAAAAAGAAGTATTCAAAGTTCCAATCAGTGAACTAGTAAGCAAACTATCTACTCAATCTGGAATAAAGTATCTTCTACTAGATGGTATAATTACACAAAGACTGTTGGAAGGTGCAAAGAATGCTGGTGTTGAGTACATCATTGGACATAGGGTTGCAAAATTGAGTAACACTGATGGTGTAGCTCTCAAAACATTTTCAGATTTAGGAATTGCATAGGTTTCTAGATGAATGAACTCAAAATTCAGCACATTCTTACCCTAACTCATCTTTTATCAAAAGGTGCAAAACACAATTTTGTTACTATAACTACCTCTTCTCTAGGAAAAAACATAAACAAATCGCAGCAAGCTGCTTCAAAATATTTACTGGAATTAGAAAATGAAGGGTTTATTGACAGAATTATTAGCGGAAGAAACACCTCGGTAAAAATCACATCAAAAGGTTATTCTGAGATGGTAAAATTATCAACTGAGCTCCAAAAGAGCCTCGAGTCATATCCATCCCATGTGGAGCTGAAAGGAAAAGTAATTTCAGGAATGGGAGAAGGGGCGTACTATATGGCCCTTAAAGGATATACAAAACAATTCAAATCAAAAATCGGTTATGTGCCATTTCCTGGAACTCTCAACGTTAAACTAGACAAAAAAGAATACACTGAGGCAGTAAGACAGTTTGAGGCTTTGGATGGTAATATTATTGAGGGATTCTCAGATGGACAACGAACTTATGGTTGGGTAAAATGCTTTGATGCAAAACTAAATCACTCCATTAAATGTCAATTAATTAGATTGGAAAGAACACATCACGACACATCCATTGTTGAGTTAATTTCAAAAACAAATCTTAGAAAGTCATCTAAAATAACTGATGGCTCAAAAGTAACAATTACTGTTCCTATTAATGGCAAAGACTAGAAATTGTGAATGTCTTCACCGTATTCTTTTTCAATCTTTGAGCTAGAAATTTCAGGTATTGGGGATTGCAATCTTGCAACTTTGGCATCCAAGTTGATTCGTTTGCATCCTTCTGTGATGTATTTTTCCTGGTGTATCTGATCATATCCTAGTGCGATAATGTCTGGTTTGATCATGTCTACTGTCTTGAACATGTCTCCCTCATTACCAATAACGCACAAATCGACCATCTCTAGTGATTGTACCAGTATCTTTCTTTGTTCTTGATCATGTAGTGGATTTTTGTTTTTTAGTTTTTGAGTAGTCTTGTCGGTTGCAACTACGACTACCAACACATCTCCTAATTTCTTGGCAGAATTTAATGTGTGGATGTGACCTGGATGGATTATATCAAAAACCCCTCCTGCAAAAACCACTCTTAGTGAGCTTCTGCCAATATCTGTTAGGCCGTCTCGTGTTTTCTTGAGTAAGCCGTTCTTTACTAACTCGTCCATGTGTTTGTTGATGATGTCTTCAGACAGACCGGTCTTTTGTTTAATTATCTCAATAGGTGACTGTCCTGATAAATCTCCGACATAAAATGAAGTTAAAATAGAATTGTATATTGGGTCCAACTTTAATTCCTACTTTTGTCCCTCTCTTTAATTCATCGCTGTCACATTTTTGGGTCTAGCCCTTTTGCTAGTCTAAGTGCATCTACTAGGCCGTCTGCGTAACCTATGCTGAGGATTGCTACCTCGTCCTTACCGTCTTCGAGAAATTTTTCAGCATCCTTGATGTACAATTCTGCATTTTCAAGAATAATTTGAAATTCTTTTTGTCCTTTGTAGTGTGGCTTTATCTCTTCTAATGCCTCCTGGACCATGGGAACGTACTTTTTCATCATTTGGATGGAAATTTTTTGTGTTTTCTCAGAATTGTCTTTTGGCTCATCTAAACAATCTGAGAGAACTTTTAGTGCATCAGATTCAGTGAAATGCAACCTTCCTGGAATTATTATTGTGTGTGGTGGTTTTCCAAAATCAAACTTTGCTAATCTGGAAATGTCTCCTGAAATAATTTTTTGATTGCTCATACCTATTCTTGATGCAACAATGGCGAATGTTGAGGATTTTATGACGTTTCTTTTTTGTTCCTTTTCTGTTTCTAACAGTCCTTTTAATGCGTCTTTTGGATCAAAGAAAAAGTCTTTGTCTTGATTGTACTCTAATAACAATACAGAATGACTGCCTTCAATTAGGTTCTTGTAAATTACATAATATGGCGTGGTTAGAGATTTCATGTCACTCATTATTGTAGCTACTTTTCCTACTTTGTAGTACTGTAAGCCACACTCTCCAATCATCGAAGTAATTGATGAGGATGCATGAATCGTTTTGGTTTTTATCTTTTCTTGGATTGCTCTAACTCTTAGTTCTATGTGAGTAGTGGCAATGTATGGGTCCCCATATGAGAGCAAAACTACATTATTGTTTTTTGAATTTTTCAAAATTTCATTTCCATCTTCGACTAGCCATCTTTTTCCTTCTTTGAATTCTGCTTGTGACATGCTCTTGATTTTTGTTAGTTCGGATTTGCTAATAGGACTGGTAAATTGTTCAAGATACACAATATCTGCTTTTTTTAGTACTTCGACTGCTTCAAGTGGAATAGATTTAGAATTTGAAATACCTAAACCAACAAACCAAAGCATTACTGTATCTTTAATTTTCTATCATGTAAACGCTTTAGATGGTGTAGGGTTTTCTTCAAAACTTCTATGCCTCGAAGATATTCGTCAATTGATACGCTTTCGTCTATTGTATGAGATGCATGAGGGTCTCCTGGACCATATGTTACTACGGGGATATTCCATTGAGTTCCAATAACGTTCATGTCTCCTGTGCCTGTTTTTCTAATTAGTGTGGGTCGTGCATTCTCTACTTCCATCACGCCTAGTGTAAATGCCCTTACCAGAGGCGAGTTGTGTGGTGCCTCAAATGGCTCGGTTTCATCTAGTATTGAGTAAAAGGCTTCAACTTGTCTTCTTCTTGCAATTTCTTGAACAAGTGTTGCTATTTGCTCTTCGACATTTTTGCAAGTAGTAGATACTGGTATTCTAATGTCTAATGTAGCTGAGCACTCTTTGGGAGTTACATTATGGCTGGTACCGCCAGAAATTTCAGTGAGTGTGGCAGTTAACATCATTCCTTTGTTTTTTCCTTCTTGGCCTGCTTCTAATCCTTCTTTGAGCTCTCTTGTGAATATTGCAGATTCTTCGATTGCATTTTTTGCAAGCCAAGGAGCGCTTGCATGTGCACTGTCTCCTACATTGATTCTCAGATTAATTGCCAGTCTTCCTTTGTATGCGATAGTTACTTGTCTTATTCCGCTTGGCTCTCCAAACACTGCATAATCTATGTTGAATTTCTTTTTTACAAGATTCTTGATTCCAGTTGCATTGCCTTCTTCGTCTACAGCTCCGACAAAAATTATTGTACCGTTGTTGTTTTGAATTGAAGCTGATGCAAATAACATTGCCATGAGTGGTGCTTTTGCATCTGATGCACCTCGCCCATACAGTTTGTCACCCTCTCTTCGTACTTTGATCTTTCCAGGAACAGTATCCATATGTCCACAGAGCAATATGGTTGGGGAACCTGTTCCTTTTTTGGCAATCATGTTTCCTACTTCGTCAATGTGAATGTCTTCAAAACCCAAGTCATCGCATTTGTCTGCAAGAAATTCTGCAAGAGGTTTTTCGCTTAGAGATGGTGTGTATAGTCTGAGTGCTTTTTCAAGCATCTTTATTGCAAATTTTGGTGTAACTGTAAATGCATCCATTATCTCTTACCTTGTTGCAAAGCAAAATCTAACATCAAAGAAGGAATGTCTACATCACACACTCTGACTGTGTTTTTGTATTCGGTAGTGTTGTTTACTTCATGAACTACTAATCCCCTTTCATCACTTTCCATCAAATCTACGCCTACAATTTTTCCTTGAACTGCATTTTTTGCTTTAATGCACATTTCTTCCATTTCAGGTGATACTTTGCATTCTTCTGCAATTCCTCCTAGTGCCATGTTTGTTTTCCAATTGCCATTGCCTGATGTTCTGTAAATTGCAGCAACAACCTTGTCGCCTACCATGATTGCTCTGATGTCTCGTGGTGGTCTTTTTACAAACTCTTCTAAATAATGAACTTGATAAATGGGATACATTTTTTCTCTACTGTCAATAATTCCTTCTGCTGAGTCTTTGTCATTTAGTTTTGAGATTAATCTTCCCCAGCTTCCAACTGTTGGTTTGATTATTTTTGGATATCCTTGCTCGTCTAGTGCTTCAAGAGCTGCATCTTTGGAAAATGCTACAGTGGCATAGGGGGTTGGTACGTTTTGTTTTTTTAAAAGCATATGAGTGAAAAGCTTGTTTCCAGCAAACACTGCAGTATTCAAACAATTAATCACATTGACACCTAATCCTTCTAAAGCAGCAGTTGAATGTAGATTTCTGTAATAGCTTACGCATCTTTGAATTACAGTTCCATAATCTTCTGGAGATTTTTCCAAGTCTAAAGCTAATTTCTTACAATCGACCATCTGGATATTGATGTCTTTTTTCTTACCAGCTTCATAGAGAGCTTTTTCTTCCCAACGGATGGTATCGTAAAGAATAGTTACGTCAGGATTCACTGCCCCCAATCCTCGCCAACTGTTTGGGCGGGCTTGAGATCAAAACCATCAGAACCTTTTGTTAGTTCAAAACTTGCGCCACATTCGGGACAAGTAACTATCTCTCCTTCCATAGCATCGCTTGGTATGGAAATTTCTGCATCACATTCTTCGCATTTTGACATATTATTTCACTTATTCTCCTTTATTCGTCATTAATTATCTTTTTTTCAAGTCTGTCTGCTAGAGGAATCTCAATAAGATCGCCCAGTCTTAGGTTTTTGAGGCCTGCAGCAACTGCCTTTGCATTTTCATCGTTTTTGTCCAATCCTAATAACGACATTAGGTATGCTGCTCCGGTCTTTCCTGCTAATTCTCCAAATACTATTTTTCTTCTGTTTCCAACTGACCTTGGAGGAATGGGCTCATACGCAGCAGGATTTTTCAGAATAGCTGCAAGATGAGTTCCAGCTTTGTGTTTGTATGCTGAAGAACCTACAATAGGTTTTGAGTCATATGGTCGAATTATCGTGTACTCTTCAATTAATCTTGAAAGGTCTTGTAGCATATCTAATCTGAAATCATTTGGTGATTTGTACAAATATGTCAGAGCAACTGCTACTTCTGCCAATGCTGGAATTCCAGTTCGTTCCCCTACTCCGTCGATTGTAGTGTGAATTTGGTCTACTCCTGCTTCGCATGCAGCAAATGCATTGGCCAATGCAAAACCAATGTCATTATGAACGTGGACATCAAGTGGAACATCGATTGAATCTCTTACTTTTTTGACAAAATTATACATTCCAATTGGTCTCATTATACCTACGGTATCTGGAAGACTGATTCTGTCTACTCCTGCATCTTCTATTGCTTTACATAATTTAATTAGAAATTCGGGTTCTGCTCTGCTGCCATCTTCTACAGTAAATCTGATCTTTAATCCATGAGACTTTGCGTATTCTACAGTTTCAACTGCTCTTTTCATTGCTTCTTGTTTTGTAATTCGTAACTTGTCTTTGAGGTGAACATCTGAAATACCAAGATAAGCTGCACACCATTTTGCATCACAGCTTAATGAAACATCAATGTCTTCTTTTAGTGCTCTACCATGTGATACGATATCTGCTCTTAGTCCTTGTTTAATTATGGTTTTAGTAGCTTCTTTATGATCTGGGGAGACAACTGGAGAAATCTCAATTTGGTCTACGCCAAAATAGTCTAACATCCATGCAATCTGTATTCTTTGTTTACTGGTAAATGAAACACCTGGGTGTTGTTCACCTTCTCTTAGAGTGCTGTCTAAGACTCTGATTCTTTTTGGTTTTCTATCGTATGCATTGTAGAGATTTGCATAGTGATTCGGATCTTGCATAGCAGATTTCGTTGGTCAAATTACTGGATATAAACATATTCGTACTAAATTCGCTCAATTAGGATTTCATTGATCCTAATTCTGTTATGTTTTTGTAATTTGTAACGAAAGTCGTTTTTAGAGAACTTTTCTTAAAATTATTACTGTGTTGGTGTCGACCACACCTGGAATCTTTCTCAAAGCATCAATGCTTTTGTTAATTTCTGAGATGTTTGGTGCACTCATGATTGTGGTAATGTCGTATTGGCCAGTAATTTCGTAGACTGTCTTTGCACCATCTAGCTTTGCCAATCTTTGGGAAACTTTTGCAGTATCTGTTGTAGAGTCTACTGAAACCAGAACGATTGCACTTGTTGCATTTTCTTCGCCTAGCTCTACTGTGAATTTTTTAATGGTTTTGTTATCGACTAGGTTTTTTACTCTGCGTCTTACAGCAGACTCGGATAGTTTCAGCTTTTTGCCTATATCTACAAAGGACTCTCTTGAGTCATTTTTAAGGTATTCAATGATTTTTTCGTCGATCTTATCCTTGTACATTCCTTCTTTCTTCCTCTCGTGTTAGTACTATGTCTAATGTTTCTAAAACCTTTTCGATGTCTTTTTGGTTTATTACGAGTGGAGGAAGAAGTCTGAGTATATTTCTGCCAGAGTATAGCATAAGTATGCCTTCTTTGATTAAATCCATCAAAATATCTTTGACTTCAAACTTGAGTTCAACACCTATCATGAGTCCTTTACCGCGAATTTCTCGAATGATTTGATGTTTTTCTTTTAATTTTTCTAATCCCTCTCTGAATATTTTTCCCATTTTATCGGCATTCTCAATTAGTCCGTCATCAGTAATAGCTGTTAAAGCTGCAATACCTGCAGCACAAGAAAGTGGGTTTCCTCCAAACGTTGATGAGTGTTCTCCTTTATTCATTGAAGCAAGAATATCTGGTCTTACTAAGGTGGCCCCCATTGGAACGCCACCTGCAATTCCTTTTGCAAGGCATAAAATATCTGGCACCGTTTCCCAATGCTCACATGCCCATAAACGTCCAGTTCTGCCAAGACCAGCTTGAATTTCGTCAAAAATTAAAAGAATTCCTTTCTCGTCGCACAGCTTTCTTACTTGTTGCAAGAAACCATCTGGTGCAACATTGATTCCACTTTCTCCTTGAATTGGTTCTAGTATGATAAAACCAACATCGTCATCTATTGCTTCACGAACAGATTCTATGTCTCCAAATGATGCAAAAGATACTTTTTCAACAAGTGGTTTGAAAGCTTTTTTGTATTTTGGATTAAATGTTAGTGACAGTGCACCAAATGTTTTTCCATGGTATGAACCGCGCATTGCAACCATTCCTTTTTTGCCTGTAAACTTTCTGGCAAACTTTATTGCAGCTTCTATTGCCTCTGCTCCGCTATTATTCAGATGAACTTGTGTTAGTCCTTTTGGTGCTAAATCAATTATTTTTTTTAGAAACTCTTCACGTGTTTTGTTGTAAAGAGAACTGTGAACTGTGATTATTTTGTCTACTTGATTCTTTATGGCGTCGTTTACTCTTTTGTTTTTGTATCCGACAAGAGCTACTCCGTATCCGCCCATACAATCGATGTATTCTTTACCATTAATGTCCCAAACATGAGCTCCTTCTCCTCTTTCTAGTGTAACTGGAAACCTCTGATAGAGTTTCCCCATAAATTGATCTTCACTCACTGCTAATCACTGTGCAGTTTTGATGAGCAATAGCTGAAGATATAGGGTTTTCTTTTTGGCCATTTGCAATTAGGGCTTCTTTTACACCCATGTCTAATGCTTCAGTTGAAGCAAGAATCTTTTTTTCCATTCCTGGGCCTATCTTTGGTCTGATCTCTTTTGCTTCTTTGAGGGATAGCTTTGTAACTAACTTGTCATCCATAAGCAGACCGTCTACATTTGTGATGAATAATACTTTGTCTGATTTTACTTTGCCTGCCACATATGCTGCAGCTCTGTCTCCGTCCACATTCAAAAATTCAGATTCTTCGCTAATTGCTATAGGAGATATTACAGGCGTAAGTCCCTGGTCTAGTAGTGATTTAATGAATGCTGCATTTACGTCTCTTATCTTTCCAGTATAGCCGCCATCGATTGCTTGCTTT
The DNA here is from genome assembly GCA_964460675.1 of uncultured Nitrosopumilaceae archaeon. GTDB lineage: Archaea > Thermoproteota > Nitrososphaeria > Nitrososphaerales > Nitrosopumilaceae > CAYWRD01. The sequence goes on along the minus strand of CAYWRD010000014.1, from coordinate 7,215 downwards.
CGCCCTTTCTCATTAATTATGAGGAGTTTCTTTTTTCTGTCTGCTTCGATTACTTTTGCATCAACGCCGGAAAGACCTATTGCATTAATCCCGTTTTTTTGAAGCATTTGAACGATGGTTTTGTTGATTCTACCTGACATTACCATCGTAAAAATTTCTGCAGTCTCTTTGTCTGTGTATCTGCTTTTGATTCCGCTAGGTGATGTGACAAACTTGGGTTCTTTTCCAAGTTGTGAACAAACTTTGGTGACTTCTTTTCCTCCACCATGAACTAAGATGATTCCTTCCTGCTCTGCTACTTTTTTGATGTCTGCAATTGTGGATGGATGTAATTCGTCTACTACGCTTCCACCTATTTTGATTGTGATCATTTCTACACCGGAGTGAGTGGTGTGTATCTTAGGCCATCCATCTCATCGAATCCACACATAACATTCATGTTTTGGATGGCAGAACCTGCTGCACCTTTCATTAAATTGTCTGATGCAGAGATTGCAATTAATCTGTGATTGTCTTCATCCAAGTCAAATCCAATGTCACAAAAGTTGGAACCAACTAAGAACTTTGGATCAGGGAATTTGTACAACCCTTTCTTATCACGAATTAATCTAACAAACTTTTCTTCACCGTATGTTCGTCGGTAAAGTTTCCACAATTCCTTTTCTTCTAAAGGCTTTTTCATGAATGTGTGATTAGTACACAAAATTCCACGAACAACATCTACTGCATGAGGACTCATTGATACGTGGATTTTCTTTCCAGCAATTTCGCTGAGCTCTTGCTCTATTTCACCGGTATGTCTGTGCTTTGCTGGTTTGTATGGTCTAATTACGCCTGCTCTCATAGCATGAGCAGTACCGGCGCCTGAACCAGCTCCAGAAGAACCGATTTTGGAATCTACAACTATATGTTCAGTATCAATAAGATCTTCTCTGATTAATGGTGCAAGTGCTAGCATAGATGTCACTGCCATACATCCAGGACATGAAACTAGTTGAGCGTTCTTGATTTTTTCTCTGTGTAGTTCTGGTACACCAAAAACTGATTTTGATAGATAATCAGGATGTGAGTGTTCCCATCCATACCATTTATTGTAATCTTCTGGATTGTGCAATCTATAGTCTGCACTCAAATCAATTACTTTGAGACCTCTGTCGTATAGGGCCTTTACAATTTCAGTTGCAGTTCCATGAGGTACTGCTGTAAATACTAAATCACATTGATCAGACATTTTGTCATAGTCTAATTCTGAGAAAGTAAGATCGGTGAATCCTTTCAGACTTGGTTGGACTCTGTGTAAATATTCTCCTACGTGTTGTCTGGATGTCACCATTGCTATTTCGACTTTGGGGTGGTTGACCAACAAACGAAGAGTCTCTCCGCCTACATAACCTGATGCTCCTACGACCCCAATTTTCATGATAAACCTCCTCAAAGAGGAGTATAATTTATTTCCTAACGTAGTTTAGTGCAAATTCAACCATTTCTTTGGGGATATTTCGAGTCGCTACTCTGGATAATCCTTTGAACTCGACGGTATTGTTTACTTCGTGAACTACGATTCCTTTCTTTTCGTCTTCCATCATGTCTATTCCTAAGATGCCACCACCCATGGCTTTGGAAGCTTTTACTGCTGCATCTTCTATCTCTTTTGTAATTTCACAAATTTCTGGATCGGCGCCTAATGCTATGTTTGTCTTGAATCCGCCTGTGGATTTTCTATACATTGCTGCAATGGGTTCGTCGCCTACAGTAATTACCCTGATGTCTCGTGGTGGTCTTTTTACCATCTCTTGCAGATAATAGATTCTGTCATGTGGGCTATCTGTAATCTCTCTTATCTCAAAGATTGCATCAACAGTATCTCTGTCTTTTAGTGGCAAAACACCTCTTCCCCAACTTCCAATTACTGGCTTTATTACAAGCGGATAACCTACTTTTTCCAAGTTTTCAAGCGCAGCTTGACTGGAAAATGAAAAGTAAGTTTTAGGAGTTGGAACATTATTTTTTTGTAAAACCAAAGTCATGAACATTTTATTTCCACAAGTTCTGGCAACATCGAACTTGTTGAGGACTGGTACGTCCATAAATTCCAAACAAGCAGTAAAATGAAGACCACGAAAATAACTAACGCATCTTTCTAAAACGATATCGCCTAAGTCATAATCGTCTCTTTTACTGTCTGTGTTTACTTGAGTTATTTTGGCATCAAGCATCACTGCATCGTGTCCAAGATCTGATGCTTCCTTTTGCAGCATCTTTTCTTCCGCTCTCAGGCGGTCAAACACGACACAAACTTTTGCCATTACTCTCCCCAGTCTTCGCCTACAGTTTCAGCTTGCTTGAGCTCGACATTGGAACCTTCTTTCTTTGCGATTTCATAGTCAGCTCCGCAATCAGCACAAGAGATGATCTCTCCTACAGCGGCGTCGTCTGGGATGTTTAGGTTTGCATCACATTCTGGGCAGTTCATGTTTTTTTTGACCTTTTCTTTTGTAATTTATTAGCTTCTGTTGACTGCTTTCCCCACAATTCGATGAATCCTCTTGCCAGTGTTTGGTCAAATTGTGATTCTTTTCCGTATGTGGCTATCTTGTGACTGTACAGTGAATACTTTGATTTTCTTCCAACAACTCTTACACTTCCTTTGAATAGTTTTAGTTTGACAGTTCCAGTTACTGCCTTTTGAGACTCTTCTATGAAGGCATCAAGGTCTCTTCTTAGTGGGTCTTGCCAGAGTCCAGAGTATACCAAGTATGACCACTCATCATCTATGATGTTTTTGAACTTGTTTTGGTGGTTTGTGTGAACCATTTTCTCCAAGTCTGTATGTGCTTCAATCAGACATGTAGCAGCAGGAGTCTCGTACACTTCACGAGACTTTAGTCCGACTACTCTGTCTTCGATATGATCAATGATTCCAACACCTGCAGAGCCTGCCTTTTTGTTTAGGTATTCAATTAATTTTACTGGTGCCATCTTCTTTTTGTCTACTGCAACAGGAACTCCTTTTTCAAAATCTATTTCAACATATGTTGGTTTGTCTGAAAGGTTTTTGGTTTTAACCCAGATGAATGCATCTTCTGGTGGTTCATTGTATGCGTCTTCTAATACGCCGCCTTCGATTGCTCTTCCCCACAAGTTTTGATCAATGCTGAATTTTTTTGCAACAGCATCAATCTTTATTCCATGTTTGTTTGCAAACTTTAACTCAGTCTCTCTGTCTAGGTTTTTGTCACGAATTGGTGCAATTATTGGCAAGTCAGAACCAGAACGTAGTGTAACATCAAATCTTACTTGGTCATTTCCTTTGCCTGAGCAACCATGTGCAAGAGCTGTTACTTTTTCTTTTCTTGCAACTTCTAAAACTTTTTCAGCAATTAATGGTCTTGCAAGAGCAGTTGCCAAACAATATTTTCTTTGGTATAGTGCATTTGCTTTAATTGATGGGAAAATGTAATCTTGTGCAAATTCTTTTTTTGCATCTATGTTGTAATGTTTTTTGACTCCGAGTTTTTTTGCCTTCTCTGCAATCTTTTTGTAATCTTCTTCTTGTCCTACATCGACTGTTACTGTAATTACATCCATGTCATGTTCGTCTTGCAGATACTTTACAACAACTGAAGTATCTAATCCTCCAGAGAAAGCAAGAATTCCTTTTTCTGTCATAATGCAGTTGGGCTCGTAGTTTCGAATTTATCTTTTGTGATTAGAAAATAATTTCGACCTCGATTTTCTCTACTAGCTCAAGCTAAAATTCGATGATTATTTAACCGCCAAGTATAACGCTGTTTTATGAAATCCAAATCGCTTGTTGCAGTAGTTATTGGAGCTGCACTAGCAATTGCTGTTGCTTTTTCTGTTAATTCTGATGGAATTACGCATGAAAATAAGATTAGAGTTGCATATTTTCCTAACATTGGACATGCAGCAGCTATTACTGGATTAGAAAATGGATTCTTTGCAAATCAATTAGGGAATAAGACTTTGATTGAAACTAAATTGTTTGATAGCGGTCCTCAAGTAATAGAGTCAATGTTTGCTGATTCAATTGATGTAGCTTATGTTGGGCCAGGGCCTGCAATTAATGGATTCTTAAAGTCCGAAGATGGAAATGTAAAGATTCTTTCTGGAGCTGCAAGTGGTGGTGCAAGTTTTGTGGTGCATCCTAATTCGCAGATTAATTCAGCTAGTGACTTTTCAGGCAAAAGAATTGCAGCACCTCAGATAGGAAATACTCAGGATGTGTCACTGCGTCATTATCTTTCTGAGAATGATCTAAAGCCTGCATCAAAAGGAGGGACAGTAATTGTTTTGAATGTGGCAAATCCAGACATTTACACATTGTTTACAAAAGGCGAGATTGATGGTGCATGGGTGCCAGAGCCATGGGCAACAATTTTAGTTCAGGAATTAAATGGCAAAAGACTGTTCCATGAAGAGGAACTGTGGGATAATAATCGGTTTGCATCTGTTTTACTTATTGCAAGAGAAGAATATGTCAAGGAGAATCCGCAAATTATTAAACAATGGTTACAAGGACATCAAGAAACAATTGACTGGATTAACGCTAATCCTAAACAAACTCGAATTATCTTTAATCAATTTATGGAAAATACATTGGGTCAATCACTATCTGATAGTGTGGTAGATGAGGCATTATCTAACTTGGAGATTACATCTGATACTATACCAGAATCGATTTCTGTATTTGCAGAGCATGCAAACTCACTTGGTTATCTTGGAAGAGACGGTTACAATCTTGATGGGATTTATTTTGAACTGACTTTGTATTCATTACAGGAGGTTTCATTGTATCATGGCCAAGCTTGAGGCAAAAGAAATTACAAAATACTTTGCACATGATAGCCACAAACTAAAGGCACTTGGTGGAGTTAATCTCAAAGTCGAAGACGGAGAGTTTGTGTGTTTAGTTGGGCCTTCAGGATGTGGCAAGTCTACCTTTTTGAGGGTAGTTGCAGGATTGGAAACACCAGAAGAAGGACAAATTTTGTTTGATGGCAAGCCAGTCACATCTACTGGGCCTGAGAGAATAATGGTTTTTCAGGAAGGTGCGCTATTTCCTTGGCTCAAAGTTCAAGACAATGTTGAATTTGGATTAAAGATGGCAGGAATTCCAAAAGATGAGCGTGCACAGATATCGAAGAGATATCTTGACATGATGCAGCTTACAAAGTTTGCAGACTCGTATACATATCAACTCTCTACTGGAATGAAACAACGAGTAGCCATAGCTAGAGCGTTAGTAATGGATCCTGATGTTTTGTTAATGGATGAGCCATTTGCAGCTTTGGATGCACAGACAAGGGACTTGCTTTTAGTTGAGATGCAATTAATTTGGGAGAAAACAAAAAAGACAATTCTTTTTGTAACTCACAATGTAGCTGAAGCTGCAGTATTAGGATCAAAGGTTGCAGTGTTTAGCAACAGACCATCTAAGGTAAAAAAAGTAATTCCAATTGACTACAAAAGACCCCGACTAATTGAAGATCCTGGTTTAGCTGAAGTACAACAAGAGATTCTCAAAGAACTTCGTCCGGAAGTGAAAGGAACAAAGGTATAAACTATGAGAAAGAGTCTTTTAGGAAAAAAAATTGCATTTTACATCATACTTGTATTGGTTTGGCAGGCAATTTCAATGTCAGATGTTTGGCCAAGCAACATCTTTCCATCACCATATGAAGTAGGTGAAGATTTAGTGTACACTGCAGCTGATGGAAGTTTGTTTTATGGAATTGGGACAAGTATGTGGCGTTTAGCAATTGGATTATCTATTGCAATTGGAGGTGGAATGGTTCTTGGAATCTTTATGGCTCGAGTGGAAATTGTTAATCAAACAATTGGTTCTTTGGTTTTAGGATTACAATCTATTCCGTCCATTGCATGGGTGCCATTGGCAATACTTTGGTTTGGATTAACTGATGGTGGAATTATTTTTGTAACAGCTATTGGTGCAATCTTTGCAGTAACTATCAATACCTATACTGGTGTGAAAAACATCAATCCTCATTTCATTGAAGCAGCTAAAAACATGGGAGCAAAGGGTACTCAGCTAATTACAGCAGTCTTGATTCCTGCAGCATTTCCATACATGATTTCTGGCTTCAAGCAAGGATGGGCCTTTGCATGGAGGGGAGTAATTGGTGCAGAATTACTGTTTTCGTTCCTAGGATTGGGCTTTTTGCTAAATGTTGGACGTCAACTCACTGATGTCTCTCAAGTGATTTCCATAATGTTGGTAATAATGGGAATTGGTATTGCAATTGATGGTGTGATCTTCAAGAAATTAGAAAACAAAGTAATGGCTAGATGGGGACTAAGATAGTTATTTTTATTCTAAATTCATAGAATATTAATATGTGCGATCATCGGATCATTCTAAGATGTTCATAATTACTTAAATTAACCTAGCTTTGAAATTTGTTCCAATAACATGAAAAAAACGCAAACGATGTTAATAACGACTGTTATACTTTCAATTGCATTAACTTCTGTTTTTGCAATTGACTTTGAAAATAATAACGTAGAAGAGACATCTCAAATTCCATTAGAAGCTCAAGCTGCATCTTCTGACACTCACAATATTGTGATGGAAGCAGTTGCAATGCCTGATGGTATGTATGCATACAGAATGGTGTCATACAACATCAATGGTGGCGAAGAGTTAGTTGGTAAGCAATATTCTGGCAAACCTTCAATTCCTGGTCCAACTATTATGATGACAGAGGGTGATGAAGCAAATGTTACTTTGTACAATAATGCTTGTGACAAAAACTTTGTCGATGGACCAAGTCATCCATTAGGTGTTCCAACACATTCTGAGACTTCATTGTTAGGAATACATGTTCATGGAGTTCATTACGATATTAGTGACGATGCAACTTATTCAAGAGTAAATATGGCGGAAAGCTCCGCAGCTACTTGTGGTGATACAGTTGAATACAACTGGGTTGCTGCACCAGGAACTGCAGGTGCATGGCCATACCATGACCATACATTCTCTATCAACGAAGTAGGAGCTGAAGAACTTGGCTTGTTTGGAACTATAATAATTAATCCTGCAAATGGAAAAATAAATGGACTTGTAGACGGAAATACCGGTGTAGTAGAAAAAGTAGATGTCGAAGACATTGAAAAAGAATTTGTCTTATGGATGGTTTCTTCTGAAACTTTAGGCAAAAGCATTTTCTATGG
>CAYWRD010000013.1:6833-20017 GCA_964460675.1 uncultured Nitrosopumilaceae archaeon | reverse complement strand
GGAGAGAAAAAGTAGAAGAGTGGAACAAAAAATGACAGGGAAGGTATATCTTGTAGGTGCAGGTCCTGGTGATGCAAAACTTATCACATTGAAAGCAGTTGAACTAATTCAAAAAGCAGATGTTGTTTTGTATGATAGATTAGTAAGCAAAAAGATAGTTTCTACGATTCCAAAAAACGCCGAAAGAGTGTATGTTGGAAGAGCAGTAGGTGATGACACAAAACACCAAGAAACAACAAATGATTTGATGCTAAAATATGCTAAAACAAAAAAACAAATTGTACGACTAAAAGGCGGCGATCCGATAATCTTTGGTAGAGGTGGTGAAGAAGCCGAATTCCTCAGAGAACATAAAATTCGATACGAGATTGTACCTGGAATTACATCTGGTATTGGTTCTGCTACATATTCAGGAATACCATTAACACACAGAAAGTATGCCTCATCTGTAGTGTTTGTTACAGGACATGAAGATCCTGAAAAGAAAAATGAATCAGTAAAATGGAAACGACTAGCAAAATCTGTAGATACAATTGTGATCATGATGGGACTATCTAGAATTAACATTATTTGTAAACAATTAGTAAAAGGAGGTATGAATAAGAATATGCCAGTTGCAGTAATTCAAAACGGTACTACATCAAAACATAAACTAATTACAGGAAATCTTTCTAATATTGCAAAAAAAGTCAAAGATAACAAGATAAAACCTCCTGCAAATATCATAATAGGAAAAGTAGTTGATCTACACAAAACTATAGGGTGGAAATGATGTTAGACGGAAAGACTATTGCAATTACTCGTTCCCCTGATGATTCATCTGAGTTTATAGAGTTAGCAAGGCAACATAACGCAAAACCTGTACCTCTTCCCACAATTGAACTAGTAAGCAAAGGGGAAAAAATAGTAGATGAATTTTTAGATTCTCTCAGAAAATATGATCCAGATTATTCTGTTTTTATGAGCTCTAAGGCAGTAAAATTGTTGTTTGATACTGCACGAAATTTATCCAAAATAAATGAGCTAAAACTTGCAGTAGCAAATACTATGGTGATGTCGGTGGGTCCGAAAACTACCATTGCTTTAGAAAATGAAGGAATTAAAGTAAATCATCAACCCAACACTTACTCATCTGTAGGTGTAGGAGAATTATTTACAAAACTGAATGCAGTTGGAAAAAAAGTAATAGTGCCACGCAGTGGGGCTTCTACTCCTTTTCTAAAAGAATTGTTAAACAAAATAGGATTAGATGTTTTTGAAATACATCTCTATGATGTTTGTGCATTTCGTGATACCACCAAATGGAATGAATTTAGAGAATTATTCTCAAAAAATAAAGTCGATGGAATAATCTTTACAAGTGCATCATCTGTTAGGGGATTCTTTGAAATAATGGCAAAAGACTACCCAGAAAATACGCTGTTAGATAACCTCTCAAAATTGTTGGTTGTTGCTATTGGCCCCTTTACTGCCGATGAATTAAAAAAATTCAATGTGCAAAATACAGTATCGCAAGTACATACTGTGGCTGGGGCATTTGATACTATCAAGAATTTGCTTGCGACATCTCATTGAAATTAATTATCAGAACTGAAATTTTTAGATTTAGTATTTAGCAATTCTTTTTGAGCATATTCGTGGAATTACTAGTGCAGCTACATTATGGGTTGTAGCAGGTATCGGTATTGCTGTTGGTATTGGAGAATATTATATTGCAATTATTAGTGCGATAGCAGTTTTTGTAATATTGAAAATTGAAAAATTTGAAAAAAGATCAGAATCAGACGGTCAATATTCAGATAATGGATTTACAAAGTAACTTATCTTTTATTTATCAAAATTAATTACAAAATAACATTGGAAAAAAAATTCCAAAACAAAACACTTAGAATTGTTAATGATGATATAACCGAAAGAAAAGTTGATGCAATTGTTAATGCTGCAAACTCATATCTAAAACATGGAGGTGGAGTGGCACGAGCAATTGTAACCAAAGGCGGAAAAATAATTCAACAGGAAAGTAATAAAATTGGGTATGTTCCGGTTGGGTCTGTAGCTTTGACTACTGCAGGCTCTCTTCCTTGCAGTTCTATAATTCATGCAGTTGGACCTAGAATGGGAGAGGGTGATGAAACCATAAAACTTCAAAACGTATTAAAAAATATTCTGCAATTGGCAACACAAAAAAAATTCAAGAGTATTTCAATTCCTGCCATTAGCTCAGGAATATTTGGTTTTCCAAAAGACAAGTGTGCCAAAATACTAATTGAAGGCTCTAAGGAATATTTAGAAACAAACAAGGAATCAAGTCTGGAAATCATAGAATTTTGTATCATTGATGATGAAACATACAGTTATTTTCAAAAAGAACTAAACATCGTATAGGATCAAATCCATATATTACAGAAATCTACTACCAAAAAGATGATTAAAACTTCTCAACAAATGAAAGAATTAGTTGAAGAATACGTTAGAGTAACCAAGGTAAAATTCAATGATGTTACGGCTCACGCCAAGGAAAAATCATCCATAATAGAATGGCAATTACACATAGGTCAAGCATTGTATGTTACCAAATTATCTACTAGAACTGATAGAGTCCAAATGACCTTTGCATTACGACTTCCACCAGAACATGTTGGAAAGATAATTACAGACTCACCATCATTTGAAAAAATTGCAATGGATATCAATTACCTTGCAACAGTTTGTGGCGTTTTTGTCCAATGGATTAAAACTGAAAAAAATGAAATCCGAGGACTAAATCTTAGCACACATCTTGATGAATCAATCCTGACTCGAGTTAATTTTCATGATAAATGGGATAATCTTGCAAGAGTAGGCTTGCAGATTCAAAGAATTTTTGGTACTGCTAGACTTGGTTCTGCTGCTCAAACAACAACTGATGAAACTTCAGATAAATCCATGTATACATGATTTGCAATAGATCGTGAAAATATTTTAAAAATTTGAATATATGTTGAACTTTAGCTAAAGCTATTTAGCTATGCCTATTTTTCCTCATATATTTATAATAATACAGTGTTATGACATACATGGCAACAGAAAACCTTGACATGGATTATTCCAAGTATGACTTTAAAGATTCTACAGAACTATATGTCCACTTAAGCAAAAAAGGACTGTCAAAAGAAACAGTAATTGGCATCAGCAAGATGAAAAATGAACCTGACTGGATGCTTGATTTTAGACTAAGAGCATATGAAACCTTTATGAAAAAACCAATGCCAAAATGGGGAGCAGATTTGTCTGCAATTGATTTTCAAAATATTTACTATTATGCAAAAGCATCAGAAAAAACCGAAAAAAACTGGGAAGATGTTCCAGCAGATGTCAAAAAAACATTTGATAAATTAGGAATCCCTGAAGCAGAAAAGAAATTCCTTGCAGGTGTAGGTGCACAATATGAGTCAGAAGTAGTTTATCACAATCTAAGAGAAGATCTTGCAAAACAAGGCGTTTTGTTCTTGGATACTGATACTGCACTAAAAGAACAACCTGAAATTTTCAAGAAATATTTTGGTAAAGTAATTCCACCTGAAGATAACAAATTTGCTGCATTAAACAGTGCTGTATGGAGCGGTGGTTCTTTCATCTATGTTCCACCAGGAGTAAAAGTCGATATGCCATTACAAGCCTACTTTAGGATTAAGGCAGAAAACATTGGTCAATTTGAGAGAACATTAAATGTTGTAGATGAAGGAGCTGAAGTACACTATATTGAAGGTTGTACCGCACCGGTTTATTCCTCTGAATCCTTACATTCAGCAGTTGTTGAATTAGTAGCACACAAAGACGCAAAGCTTCGTTACACAACCATACAAAACTGGAGTAACGATGTTTACAATCTTGTTACCAAGAGAGCATATGCATATGAAGGTGCAACAGTTGAATGGATTGATGGAAATATTGGTAGTAAAGTTACCATGAAATATCCTGGAGTTTATCTCTTAGGGGAAAGAGCTTATGGTGAAACACTTTCAATAGCATTTGCAGGAAAAGATCAACATCAAGATACTGGTGCAAAAATGGTACATCTGGCACCAAATACCACTTCAAAAATTACTTCAAAGTCAGTAAGCAGACTAAATGGCCGTTCAACTTACCGAGGATTGCTTAATGTTGCCAAAGGAGCAACAGGAGTCAAATCTACCGTTCGATGTGATGCCTTATTACTTGATGACACATCAAAGACTGACACTTATCCTTACATGGAGATTAATCAAGAAGATGCTACCATTACTCACGAGGCAACAGTTGGAAAAATTGGTGATGAACAAATCTTCTACCTTATGACACGAGGATTTACAGAAGAAGAAGCTCTTTCGTTAATAGTAAATGGATTCATGGAACCGTTTACTAAAGAACTTCCAATGGAGTATGCAGTAGAACTAAACAGACTAATCAAACTAGAAATGGATGATTCAGTAGGTTAGCCTTGCTAATCACGGGTGTATCACATGTCCTCACAAACACTTTCAAATATTAACGCAAATCATATTGAAGAAATATCTTCATCAAAAAATGAACCTGACTGGCTAAAACAATATAGAAAAAATTCTTTATCAATATATGAAGGATTACCAATAGAAACATCCCCACTTTACAACAAATACACTGATGCAAAAAGAATGGATCCAGAACAAGTATCATTAGGTGCTTCTACATCTGACTCAATTCCAAGTTTTTTATCTACAAGACTCAAAGAAATAGAAAATGAAACCAGCATTGTTCAGATTGGAACTAACATAGCAAAGATAAACCTCAGTGAAGATCTAAAATCAAAAGGTTTGGTAATTTCATCTATTGAAGATGCAATTAAAAATAATGGTGATTTGGTAAAAAAAGCCTTAGAGGAATCAAACTCAAAAGAAGATAAATTTACTGCACTAAACAATGCGGCATTTAATTCTGGTGTGTTTATTCATATTCCAAAAAATCTAACATTGGAGAGACCAATTCATGTCTTATCTAGTTTATCTGAAGATGGAATATCTACAATTTCACGAAATGTGATTTTTGCTGATGAGAATAGTGATGCAACAATAGTTCAAGAACTGTATGCGCCAAAAGCACAAAAACAACAAGCTTACCTAGAATTACTTAACACCAGCCTGGCACCAAATGCCAAAATTAATGCTACAACTTTACAAATGATGGATCAAACTACCTTGAATTTTTCAACTAGACGAACAGATCTTGCACAAGATGCAAAAATAAACTGGTACTTGGGATTGTTTGGAGCAATGTTATCCAGATATAGAATCGATTATTACCTTAATGGGACAGGATCTAATGCAAATGACTCAGAAGTTATTTTTGGAAACAACGAACAATCATTTGATTTACAGGCAAATGCCATTCATGATAACCCTGCAACTGAGGCAAAAATAACTGAGAAATCTATTCTGAGAAACAAATCAAAATCATTATTCAAAGGAATGATTCGAATAAACGAAAATGCAGGAAAATCCCGTTCTTATCTTTCAGGACGATCAATCTTGCTGGATCCTGATGCAAAATCTGATGCGATACCTGGACTTGAAATTCTTACAAACGATGTAAAGGCCACTCACTCTGCGTCTGTGGCACAAATTGATGAAGAACAAATCTTCTATCTTATGACAAGGTGTCTTAGCAGACAGAAAGCAGAAAGAACAATTGTTGAGGGATTCTTAGAACCATTATCTAGAAAAATGTCTACCCAAATAAGGGCGTGGATTGCTTATCTTATAGAATCAAAATGGGAAAACAGAGAACTTTCAATTAATACTGATGAGGAATTAAGAAAGTTTGTTGAAGTAGAAGAAACGCGATATAACGAAAACGAAGAAATCGAACAACACTACAAGTATAGGAAATAAATTGTCTGAATGGGTTAAAGCTTGTAAATTGGATCAAGTTCCAGAGGGTCAAATGTTTGGATTCACACACAATGATAAACAGATACTTCTTGCAAATTTAAAAGGAAAAATTTATGCCACTGATCAAATTTGTACTCATGCCGAAGCTGATCTTAGTAATGGTTTTCTAACTGACGAAGGAGTAAGATGCCCATTACATCTTTCTGTTTTCAACTTAGAGAATGGAAAACCCCAAAACCCTCCTGCTGAGGAACCACTAAAAACATACAATGTTAAAATAGAGCAAAACGAAATTTACGTGGAGGTATAACAGTTATGCAAACAACACAAACATCATTTGAAGAAATTAGAAAAGATTTTCCTATACTACAAAGAAAAGTACGTGATAACAAATCTTTGGTATATTTAGATAATGCATCTACCACACAGAAACCAAACCAAGTAATTGATGCAATCAGTGATTATTATAGAAATCATAATGCAAATATTCACAGAGCAGTATATGCATTAGCAGAAGAGGCCACAGAAGCTTATGAAAGTACACGTGACAAAATTGCCAACTTTCTAAACATAAAAAATCGTGAAGAGATAATCTTTGTTCGTGGAACTACAGAAGCTATCAATTTAGTTGCATATGCATGGGGACGTGCTAATGTAAATGAAGGTGATATTATAGTAACTACTGAATATGAGCATCATTCCAACATTGTTCCATGGCAACTCTTGACCCAAGAAAAACATGCTAAGCTAGAATATCTTTTGATGGATGATGATGGTGAACTTAAGTTAGACAAGTTAGATGAAATTCTAGCAACTGGAAAAGTCAAACTCGTAACTTTTAGTCTTATGTCTAATGTTTTAGGAACAATCACTGATGTTAAGACTATAGTTGAAAAATGTAAGAAAGCAGGTGTTCTTACACTAATTGATGGAGCACAAGCTGTCCCTCACATGAAAGTAGATTTAGAAAAACTTGATTGTGACTTTTTTGCCTTTTCTGGTCACAAAATGCTGGGTCCAACAGGAATTGGTGCCTTGTGGGTCAGAAAATCTGTTCTTGAAGCTATGAACCCATTTCATGGTGGTGGGGATATGATTAGGGAAGTACACAAATATGAAACAACTTGGAACGATCTTCCATACAAATTTGAAGCTGGTACCCCTAACATTGCAGATGTTATAGGCTTAGGTACGGCAATTGACTATTTACAAAATATTGGAATGGACAACATTAGAGAACATGAGATCGAGTTAACCAAATATGCTGTTGAAAAACTGTCGCAGATAAAAGGGCTGCAAATCTATGGAACTAAAGATATTTCGAAACGAGGAGGAGTTATTTCATTTAATTTTTCAGATGTGCATCCACATGATGTTGCCCAAATAATAGATGAGGAGGGGATTGCTGTACGTTCAGGTCATCACTGCGCCCAGGTTTTGATGGAGAGATTAAATGTTGCAGCAACATCCCGTGCAAGCTTTTACTTGTACAATACTAAAGAAGATATAGATGCATTGATAAACTCACTTCATAAAGTAGCGAGGTTGTTCAAACTTGAGTAATGCAGACATTTATCATGAGATGATTATAGACTACTCTCGTAATCCAATAAATTACGGTGAGATTGAAAATCCTGACTCTACATATCATGATTCTAACCCATTATGTGGGGATAGTATTGATATAGACTTGAAAATAGCTGACGAAAAAATATCTGATATCAAATTTCATGGTAAAGGATGTGCAATATGCATGGCATGTTCTTCGGTTTTAACAGAAATCACCAAAGGAAAAAGCTTAGAAGAAGTCAAAAAAATTTCAAAAAATGATGTTTTAGGTGAACTTGGATTAGAACATCTTCAGGCAGTTCGTATAAAATGTGCATTGTTATCATTAAAGGTTCTAAAATTTGCTCTTTATTCTTATCTTGCAAAACATACTCAAGAAACTGGTGACATAGATAAGTTAAAAGATGAGGCTGCAAGCCTTTACTAATAATGGTAGATTCTGTCCCCATTCAGGTCCAAATTAGAAAAACAATTTTTGAAAATTTCAATGATATTGATGGTAAATTTACAAATGATGAAATTTTTGAACTATTAAAAAAAAATAACCAAATTGATCCTTCACTTACAATTGATGATGTAGAAAAATATTTTTTGGATCTATGTGATACCGGAATGGCAAGAAACATCGCACAAAACTTTACAACTATTTGGCTGAAATTATTCGATCCTTTAGAAAAACATCATTGTCAGAATTGTGATATGGATGTGTATGTTACTAAATCTGAAGAAAAATTATGTCCTAATCCCGAATGTAAGGCTTCTCTTTAGAACGATATTTTGTTGCAGCATATTCTAATGATTTGATCATTGGCAATTTTTGTCCTGTAAGATACAATACAAGTGCCCCTCCAGCTGTGCTGATGTGATTGATTTTATCTGCCAACCCGTATTTTTTCAGTGCTGATGTTAAATGACCTCCACTAACAATAGTGGTTGCCATGGAATTTGCAACAGCTTCTAACAATCCTTTTGTTCCATAACTGAAATTTTCTTTCTCGAAATATCCTGCTGGTCCACTAATAAAGACAGTTCCAGCTCCGGCAATTAATCTTGAATAATGTTCTACAGTTTTTGGCCCAAGATCATAGATTTTATCGCCTTTTGATAGTTCTCTGATGTCAAGCTCCATTCTCTGATCATCTTTGTCTATTGCTACATCTACAGGAGTTGAGAACACATCTGGATATTCCCCAATCAAGGCATGAGCTTTTTCAACGACCTCATCTTCTCTTTTAATTCCAAGTGGGTACTTGATTCTTGCCTGGGCACGCATGAAAACATTCCCAATTAATCCGGTAAGTAAGACGTGGTCTGCCCTGCCATTTTGGATAAGCATTCGTATTGCTTCTAGTCTGTCAGGAACCTTAGAACCACCTAAAACTATTACATGGGGAGCTTTGGCTACTGTTATTATTTCGTCTAGATTTTTTACTTCTCTTTCAACAATTCTTCCAGCACATGCAGGAATTAACTGAGGAAATCCGACAATTGATGGATGAGAACGATGTGCGCTAGGAAATGAATCCAATACACATAGATCAAAAAGTTTGGCTAATCTTTGGACCATAATGGTCTTTGCAGCATTTTCTGGTGTAAATTCATAATTTTCCTCTGCACATAACCGTAGGTTATCTAACAGTAAAATTTCTCCATTTTTTAGATCTTTAATTTCATTTCTAGCAGCTATTCCAGTTACGTCTTCTACATATTTGACAGGCTTACCGAGTAATTCGCCCATGACTTTGGCATGTTTTTCCATACCTGTGTAGTCTTTATTACCTACTCTGCCTTGATGAGATGCAACAACTACTTTAGCTTCTGATAGTGACTTTATTGTTTCAATGGCTTCTTCAATTCTTTTAGTACCTGATATCTCCATTGTGTCCGGATCGATGGGGCAGTTCATATCCACCCGCAAAAAAACTGTCTTGTCCTTTACATCAAAATCATCCAGTGTGAGGACCTTCACGATCTTTCTATTATCCACTTGGTTAAAATCTTTAAGCCGATCAGAATTACATTTATCATAACTTTTAATTCAGTAATGAATACTGTCTGGGAAAAATTAAAAATGATTCATTTGGGGTTTGAATAGTTGCAAGGATGGATTTTTTCATTTCGGTCTAGGACATTCGTTTTACTTGTCGTTGCTTTTCTAATAGTTACTTTTCTTGTTCAATTTGGTGTTACTAATAATTTTGATAATACAATAATTTCAACAACAAAAGACATTGTTGGAAACTCATCATTAGATCTCATTATGCAAGTCATTACAGAAACTGGGGATGTATTTTACATGTTTATTTTTGGTGTAGTTCTAATGGTCTTAAAAAAGACAAGACGAGTAGGTATTACTTTGATGATTTTAATTGTAATTTCTACTCTGCTAACAGGATATATCAAATGCGGCGTAGACCGTGATAGGCCAGATGAAAATTATGCAGGCTCTCCCTTTCCAGTTGAGATAAGTAGGGACACCTTTGCTTTGTTCTGTGAGGGTGGTTTTACTGCTTCATATCCTTCAGGGCATGCAGCAAGATCTATAGTATTTGCAATAGTATTGGGTTTTGCTTTATCTGAAAGGTTCCCTAGAGGAGCTTATCTGTTATTTAGTTATCCTGTTTTGATATCTATTAGTAGAATCTATGTGCTCCAACATTATCCTATGGATGTGATAGGAGGATCTATTCTTGGAATTTTACTTACAGGGGTTTTGGCAAATCAAACTAAACTGTATAAAATTTTTGAAAAATCAAAATCCTAATTCTTCTATTGCTTTATTGCTAATCAAAACAATTGCATAATGTTCAGAATCATGATGATACGTCCAATATCGGACATCTCGAACTTTGTTTTTTTGACGTAAACCGTATGTAACTCCAGTTGTTATTGTATAACCTATTCTTTTTGCAAGTTTTTTTTCTTTTGGCATAAGAACACGAAATCCTTCTTTTCTGTTTTCAAAACCAATGTTGACCATATCTTCTACTGCCTCATTAGCATCTTTTTCATCTTTAATATCGTATGTCTTTGAAATGGGTAGATTTTTTGGATGAAACTCCATATTGTTGTTGATTAATTAATAATTTTTAAACCATTTTTCAATTTATGGGTATTTTTCAGCTTGATTTTGCTTTTAGTGATTCAAGATAACTAGGATCATTGTCATCTAACAATACTCTATTCCTGGAGTAATCTACATCGATAGTAATAATCACGGGTCTGTCATTGATTTTTTTTGCCTCTTCTAGCTTTTTTGAAAATTCTTCAGTTGAATTAATTTTAAACCCAACAGCTCCAAAACTTTCAGACAGGGTAACGATATCTGGATTATTGAACTTGGTAAAGACACTTTTTCCAAATTCATCCTTTTGCTTCATGGATATCATTCCTAGATCTTCATCACACCAAACAATGATGATTATAGGCAGTTTTAGCCTTACTGCTGTCTCGATTTCTTGAACATTCATCAAAAATCCTGCATCCCCGCACATTGCAACTATTTTTCTATCTGGCTCAGCAATTTTGGCAGCTATTGCTCCTGGTAAAGAAAAACCCATAGAACAAAATCCGTTAGGAATCAAACAAGTATTTGGTTGATATGTCTTGTAAATTTTGGCAATCCAAAGTTTATGAGCTCCCACATCTGATAATAAAATATCGTTTTCATCTAAAGCAGCACGAACATCAATAATTAATTTTTCAGGTTTTATTGGAAAAGAATTATCATCTTTGAAAGCATCGCGTCTCTCATCTACTTCGTCTCTAATTTTTTTAAAGATAGGAGAAATTTCTTTTCTTGGAAATCCTATAAGATCTGGATCATCATTTTTTAATGATTCTAGTTCTTCTAAAAGTGAATCAACTGCATATTCTATGTCAGAAACAATTTCAACCTTAGGTCGATAATAAGTATAAACTTCAGCTGGTGTAAAATCAATATGAATTATTTTTTTATCAAAATTTGAATTCCAGTTTTTGGGGCTATATTCTACTAAATCTACACCAATAGCAATTACAACATCTGCAGTTTTTATTGCTTGTAATGCATGATCTGCATCTTTGATTCCAATCGTGTGAAGATGTGATGGGGACTCATCTGAAACGACTCCTTTTCCCATAAATGTATTGATGGAGACTATTCCTGTTTTTTCTAAAAATTTTCTAACATGACTACTTGCGTTTTCTCTTACACAACCATTACCAACAAACACAATTGGATTTTTTGCCTTCAAAATTAACTTGGCAGCTTTTTTTATCATTTTTGTATTGGCCTTTGGTCTCAACAAAGGTTGAGGTTTGATAGGTGGGATGTTTGATGTTTTTTTTGCTATGTCTTTTGGTAACTCTATATGCACTGCTCCTGGTTTTTCTTCAAGTGATTTTTTAAAACACCTTCTTACAATTTCTGGGATATTTTTTGCATTACGAATAGACCATGACCATTTTGTGATGGGTTGAAACATTGTGACTACATCCATGTTTTGATGAGATTCTTTATGGAGTAAGTGAGATTCTGTTTGGCCTGTTATTGCTAATAGTCTAGATCTATCCATATTGGCATTTGCCACTCCTGTAGTGAGATTTGTGGCCCCTGGACCCAAGGTCGCTAAACATACACCAACTTTTCCTGTTAATCTACCATAAACATCGGCCATAAATGCAGCACCTTGTTCATGACGAGTTAAAATGAATTTGATTTTTGAATCAGAAAGAGACATCATAAAATCAGCATTTTCCTCCCCGGGCATGCCAAAAATGTATTCTACCCCTTCTTCTTCTAAACATTTTACTAACAGATCTGATGCTTTCATAATTTGATTATCATATCATGTTGACGTATATTTGCTATTATGATTCATAAAAAGACGAGCTTAAATTCTAATTATTAGCTGAAACATATCATATCTGGTCTTTGGTATTATGATGTGAATTATGATCTTTGATTTAAGATCGTATTCTGTGATTAATTACATATCTCAATTAATTATGTTAATTTTCTTAACTGGTAAGTCAAATGATGATTATGTTAACAACTTAACCGAGAATAATTCAATTTTTAGAGTAGTTGGCATCACTTCAGAAAACTGTTGAAAAATTAAGACATAGAAAATTAGAAGCTTCTAAAGTTAAGCGTAAGGTAGAAACTGAATTCAAAAAAGCAAAATCTCTAGAAAGAAGTTCAGTTCGTAAACTTAAAGGAATTGAAAAAAGAGTAGAAACAGCTAGGGAAAAATTATCTAAATTATCCGATATTTTAACACAAAAAACAGCCCAAATCGATAGTATAAAGAGACTCATTAATGGTGCAGAGGAAAAACTAGCAAGAGAAAAAGAAGAAAAGACTAGGACTGAGCAAGAGATAGAATTTGCTGAAAATCCTGAAGAGAAACAACTTGCTGAATCAAGACTTCGTACCCTCGGAGAGACTATTGATGAGTTGAAAAATGAAATAAAAATTCGTGAAAAAACCGCAAAAAAAATCCAAGACGAAATTAAATCATTAGAAAAATCTAAATCAAAACTATCATCTAATATTCAAAAGGAAATACAAGAAAAACCATTATTACGTGAGAATATCAAAAAAGGTCAGAAGGAAGCTGAAAAATTATCAAAAACATTGGAACAAAAGAAGAAGAAAGTTGAAAATATGTCCAAGCCTCTTGAAAAAGCCATATCTAAATTAAGAAAACTTTCTTCTAAAAAGAAAAAGACTGCAGCTAAAAAGAA
>CAYWRD010000013.1:0-6733 GCA_964460675.1 uncultured Nitrosopumilaceae archaeon | reverse complement strand
ACCCGCAAAGAAAAAGACTGCAGCTAAAAAGAAACCCGCAAAGAAAAAGACTGCAGCTAAAAAGAAACCCGCAAAGAAAAAGACTGCAAATAGGCGAAAATAACGATTAGTTTGTCTAATCTAATACAATTTTTTCAATAATTTATTTCCTTTAGATTTGTTCAAAATGTTTCTCTTTTTTTAACAAATTTTAGGTGATCTCACAAACAAGATTATTTTCTAAAAATTCCTAATATTGAAACGTTGAGAAGAGAGATAAAAGAAGATATCAAAAATCTTCAAAACGAAATTATTTCATTAGAAGAAAAAATTGTTGAACAAATGAGGGCAAACTATGAAACTGGTCTTAGAAAGTCTTTATCACAACTTGATTTGAATTTAAAATATCTTAGCATACTTGCAAACGGAGCTCCAATAGATAAAAATGAAGATAGAAAAATTATGGATTTCTTAAGAATCCATTATGAATATCTAAGAAAACTATCGTTACCAGCTTAATGAAAAAACAGTTTGGTTTCTCTGTTTTTTATGAGATTATTTCCAACTTTCCGTTTTTCTTTGGAACGTTTAACTGGACTTCGTTTTTGAATGTGGATGTGTATGCACCTTGGATTGAAACTTTGTCGCCATTGTTTACTTTTTCAATGTCGTCACCCCAGAGTGACATTTTGATTCTATCTGTTCCATCCGTAAGATAAGCATCACAAACTTGAGTCTCCCCATATTTTGTGTTAACAGTTCTGGGTTCTCCTTTGTCTTCGATCGTTCCTTCTACGTTTATGTCAGATCTAATGTTTTTTGCTTCAGCTATACTTACCATGGTGGTAACTCACTAGGGTTGATTAATAATCCTTTTTTTGTAATCTGAATTTGTTCATGATCTATTTTTATTGAAAAATTTTCATAAAAAATTCCTTTCTAAGTGATTTTTTTAATTATTATTTCTCGTTTCAGTTATATAATCATAAATAGAGTTTCACTTTGCAGGGGTATCGAAGCCCGGTCAACCGAGAAGGACTCAAGATCTTTAAAATAAGATATCCTTTCCTTTAGGGGTTCGTGGGTTCAAATCCCACCTCCTGCACCTAATTTTATGAAAATAATGTATTTTTTCAAATATGATTATGCAAATAATGCTTTGGTTTTAGTTACCGAATGATTGGAAATATCGTTATGCATTCTTGCAACGTCTTCATTACTGAAAGAGAGATTGCATCTATAACACTTCCAGATAACTTCAGACATACGTTAAATATGCATAAATTACTTATAAAGATGTTGCATGATTGATCCTTTTTCTTGTAATTCCTGATCAAGTTTTTCAAAAAATTAAAAATTTTACATTTCTTGTAATTTTTTTCAATATTTTTTATTGAATAAACTTCAATCCAAGGGTTTAGAAACAAAAAACTCGTCAAACATTTTAGAAAATGGTAGATATTTTAGAAATTTTAGGAGAATTTTCATATTTTGGCATATTTCTTATTTTGATTGCAATTAATGCTGCCCCTATATTGATGCCACCTACTTGGATAGTGCTGTCATCCTTTTACGCTCTTGACCCTGCATTGAATCCGTTCTTTCTTGCAATAGTAGGGGCTACTGGAGCTACAATAGGACGGTTTTTCCTAAAACGAGTAAGTAGTCTTTTTCGCAAATTTGTTGGCCCAGAACAAAAATCTAATCTTGACATAATCGGGGATTATCTTAACAGAAAAAGATTTGGTTATATTATAGCATCTTTTCTTTTTGCAGCTACTCCTCTTCCAAGCAATATGTTGTTTGTAACATATGGACTAATGCGCGCAAAAAATTTTGGACTTTATGTAGGATTTTGGCTAGGACGAGTTTTATCATATTATGTAATGATATCTATTAGTAATGTTGTTCTAACCCCATTTCTACAGATATTTGAAGAACGTTACATAGGAATATTAGTTGCAGATGGATTGGGTGTTGGAATTGTTATTTTGTTTACTTCGATAGATTGGGCATTATTGATAACTAAAAGGAAATTAAAATTTGTCAGACCTAAAATCTGGAAGTTATAAAAAATGACAAGAATTGAAGAACTTAAAGATTATGTGAAAATAAAAATGAAGAATGATTCTGCGCATGATTTTAATCATATAATGAGGGTTTACAAAAATGCAAAAAGAATATGTAAAAATGAAAAAATAAACGACGAATTAGTTTTAGCTGGTGCTCTACTCCATGATATAGTGTCATACCCAAAATCACATAAAAATTCAAAACTTTCCTCTGTGAAAAGTTCAGAAAAATCTAAAACAATATTAAAAAAATATGGTTATTCAGAAGTTGAAATAAGAATAATATCTGATGCAATAAGAGATCATAGCTTTTCTCAACAGAAAATTCCTAAAACAATTGAAGGTAAAATTTTACAAGATGCTGATAGATTGGATGCAATAGGTGCAGTAGGTATTGCCCGTGTTTTTGCAGTCGGTGGTGCCGAAAAAAGACCTTTTTATGATCCTACTGATCCATTTTGTAAAAGACGAAAACCAGATGATCAAACTTGGACGCTTGATCATTTTTATCAAAAACTACTGCGTCTCGAACAACTAATGAACACTAAATCAGGTAAAAGAGAAGCTAAAAGACGAACAAAAATCTTGAAAAATTATTTGTCTGAACTCAAAAAGGAAATCTAACCATAATCAACATATCTGTCATATCTTTTTTCTACCTCTTTGTTGAGACCTTGTTTGATTTTTTGAATTTCTTCATTTTTACGCCATTGAATGAAGTTTTTCATAGATTCGAATTCTTTATTGTCAGGATAGGCATCAAAAATTGAATCGGCCATACTAAAGTATTCGATTACTTTTTCTCTGTATTCTTCTCTGCTTGGATTTTTGTCTCCTCTTAACCTAAACCAAACTACTGCCCAACTAGATCCTATTACATGCGGTAATAAGTCAAAAGCTCTTTCTATTTCGAATTTTTCGTCATCTCTCATGATTCTTGCAGATATTCCGCAGCTTTCTTTGCAAAATAAGTCACAATCATGTCTGCTCCTGCTCTCTTGATAGAATAGAGAATTTCTTCTGTAATGTCTTTTTCATTAATCCATCCTTGCTTTGCAGCTCCTTTGACTAGAGCATATTCTCCTGAAACACTATATGCAGCAACAGGAATGTTGAACCTTCTTCGTGTTTCTGAAATCAGGTCCAAGTAAGATAAGGCTGGTTTTATCATTACAATATCTACTCCTTCATTAACATCTGTTTCTACTTCACTAATTGCTTCTCTTGCATTAGTAAATGGAACTTGGTAGGTTTTACGATCTCCAAATTTAGGTGCGCATTCAGCTGCATCTCTAAACGGAGAATAAAATGAAGAACGATGTTTTGCAGAATGTGACATTATGCTAACATCGGTAAAACCATTATCATCTAGAGCTTTTCTAATTGCAGATACCTGACCGTCCATCATTGCCGAAGGTGATACAACATCTACTCCTGATTTTGCTTGACTAACTGCAATCTTAGCTAGTGTTTCATTGCTTGAATCATTATCAATTTTGTCTCCATGAATAATTCCACAATGACCTGTTGAGGTATATTGACACAAACAAACATCTGCCATAATGAGGATTTTGTCTCCAAAGTTTTCTTTAATTTTAGAAGTGGCCTTTTGAACTATTCCGTTTTCATCAAATGCCGATGAACCTGCATCATCTTTGTTTTTTGGTATGCCAAACAACATAATTGCAGGAATTCTCAAATCAGAGATCCTTTCTATCTCTTCATTTACTTGATTTAGCGGAAATCTCTGAATTTCAGACATTGATTCAACTTGAATTTTTGATTCAATTCCCTCCTGCACAAATACTGGACATATTAGATCAGTTGGTTGTAGAGTTGTTTCTTGTACAAGACTTCGCATCTTTTCATTAGTTCTTAATCTTCGTAGACGTCTTGTAGGAAATGACATTATTGAAACCTTCTTTGAGTAAAATATAATCCTAGTCTATTGTGATTGTTTTTTATAGTCAAATAATTTACTGGCTAATTCTAAAACATCAGGCTGACCTTGTTCTGATGCTTTTCTTATATTATTCATAGGTGTGGATACTATGCTTTCAACTACTGCTTTGGTTAAGTTTTCAATTATTTTTCTTTTTTTCTCGTCTTTTTCATCTAGCATTTGTAATGCTTTTTTCAATTCTTTTTCACGTAATGAATCAATATTCTGAAATACGTCTTTGACTAATGGTTCTGCGTCGAGTCTCTTCATTGATGCCTCTAATACTGATACTTCCTCATCAATTATATTTTCAACGGTTTTGACTTTATTTTTTCTTGCTGTCATGTTTTTTTCAACCATTTCTGCAATTTGATCTAAATTCATTAATTTGATTCCTTTAAGTTCTGCAACTTTTTCATCTACTGTTCTAGGATTGGATAAATCAAGAATCATCATTCCGTCCTTTTTTTCTTTTATGGCTTCCATTATTCTGTCATATGTGACCAAAAAATAAGGAGCTGTAGTGGCCACAAAAATTACATCATAATTTTGAAAACTAGTTAAAACATTTTCAAATTTTACAGGATGTCCTCCCATAGTTTCACAAAATGTTTGAGATCTTTGCAATGTCCTACTTGAAACCTCAAAATCATATCCTCTACGATTCAATGATTTGGCAACCAATGTTGATACTTCCCCTGTTCCGATAAGAAGCACCTTTTTTGATTTTAGTTCATCGATATTTTCTTCTGCTAGCTTTACTGCCATAGATCCTACTGATACACCCCCTTTGCTTATTCCAGTGGAATTTCTAATTCTAGTCCCAATTCTAACTGCTTTGTCAAATAAGGTGTTAAGATGTTGACCAGATGCTTTTGAATTTCTGGCCGAAGTAATCGAATTTTTAATTTGTCCTAGGATTTGCTCTTCTCCAATAACCATTGAATCCAATCCTGAGGTAAGTTTTAACAAGTGATGTACTGCTTCTTTATCTTCGCTTATTTCCAAATTTTCATTAAATGAGTTTTCATCTAGGCCTGTTAGAGAAGCCCATGTTTTTTTAATTCTGTCATGATCTAGTTCACTTGCTTTTCCAAACAACTCTATTCTATTACATGTTTGAACAATAACACATTCTTCTAATCCAGAATGTTTTTTAAATTCCGAATATGCGTTTTCCATATTTTTTAACGTGAATCGCTCAAGAACATGAATAGGTGAGTTACGAAAAGTAACACGTGCATTAATTATATTATGTTCCATTCATATCCCTCAGTAATACTATTGCCCGCTTTTCAGCTTTTTTGAGTTGACCGTCTTTTATTAACTGTTTAATCTTTTTGTCAGCCATGATTTCAAGCAAGATATCTTTTCGTGCCTTTTGAGATGGTATTGTTCTTTTTGCTTCCTCTCGTGCGATCTTTTGAATTTTGATTTGACCGATCTCTTCTTTGGTAATAATTTTTTTTAGTACTGCATGTGTTTTGGATTTGAGTTTCTTTGCCATTGCTGGGCTTCTTCCTCCAGTAAATATTGCGACTTGAATTGTATTCTCAAAATCTATTATTGCCGGATTCGCAAAGTCGCTAGAATAAGGATCGTCTGAGCTATAAGCCATGATTCTCTTCTTTTTTGCATTGTTGATAATTTTTTGATTTAACTTGTAATCATCAGTAGTAGTAATAATGATGTCTGGTTTGTACTTTGAAATAAATGAAACATCATGAACTTTTTTCCTTTTTAACTGAATCTTTCTAATCGTAGCTAAATCTTTGATTAGTTTTGTATATTTTGACGCTAAAACAATAATTTTGCAATTTTGGTTCAATAAGGAATTGATTCTTTTTTCTGCCTCTTTTCCACCACCAATAATCACAACTATCTTATTATGCAGATTAAGGTCTACTATCAACGATCAAAAAGCAAGGGTTTTCTATTTATAGATTAAATTACTATCATTAAAAACCAGCTACATTTTTAATTGAAAACCTAATTTTCTGATTATTGACAAATTTGGATGAATTTGATAAAGATCTCTTAAATGAAATTCAGTGGAGCTTTCCATTAGTAAAAGAACCTTATCATGAGTTAGCAAAAAAATTTGATGTTACTCCAGATGAAATCAAACTTAGATTGACAAAGCTAAAGAAATCTGGGATTGTAAGACAGCTAAGTGCTATATTTGATACAAGAAAACTTGGATACAAAAGCTCACTTGTAGCAATGAAAGTCTCTCCTGATAAATTGGTCTCGGTTGCAAACACCATCAATAAACATCCGGGAGTAAGCCACAATTATGAACGAAATCATGATTTCAATTTATGGTTTACAATAGCTACTCCTCCTAACACCAATGTCAAAACTGAAGTTCAAAAACTCACTAAACTTCCAGGAGTTATAGCAACACGTATGCTTCCAACAATTAAGATGTTCAAAATTGGTGTAAAACTAGATATGAATGAGAAAAATAAACATGAAATTAAACCATCTGAGGAAAAGAAAAAAATAAAATCAGTGGATTTTGTTGCAACAGAACAAGACAAAGAATTCATTCGTCATCTTCAAAAAGATCTTGAAATAATTGATAGACCATTTCTTAAAGCATCAGAATCTTTAGGAATTACAGAAGATGAATTATTTGAAAAGGCAAAATATTATGAAGATATTGGCGTAATGAGACGATTTGCCGCAATACTTAGACATAGAGATGCTGGATTTATAGCAAATGGAATGATTGTTT